>JBLFXD010000014.1:0-20864 GCA_047611045.1 Planctomycetaceae bacterium
GGTCGAAATCGCCGACGCCCAGAAAGCGGTATCTGCAAAATTTGACCGAACGGTCGGCTCAATAATGTTGTTGCCAGATCCGCCGCCCGGGCTTTCCACGCCGGAATCCGCCGCGGCCATTTCCATCATCGGCGAGTTTGCGGCCATCGGCATGGCACCTGCGACTAAATTAAACGACTTTGCCGCAGCCATCCTCGAAGGTGCCAGCCGTGCCGACCGTCGTTGACCGCGAGTGCCGCCCTCCTCAAGCGACTCCAACTCCTCAATAATGTTGTCTCCAAAGACGCCGAGATTGCCCATCGCTAACCCGCCGGGCTTAATCAGGTTTCCGGACCAGCGACTCAGACTCGAGTGCGTGTTCGGGTTGTGACTGCGCCGCCACTTCCAGAAGAACTCGCGAATCTCCGGAACGTTCGAGCCGCCCGAGATGTACTCAACGCTGCGGTCGTAAACGCTCAACACAGTCGATCCGACAAACGGCTCACCGTCGTGATCGGTCACTTTCACGTTGACCGTTGCTTCTTCACCCGGCTTGTACCGTTCAGAAGATGGCTCGACCTCGACGTTCAGGATTCGCTTTTCGGGAGGAACGGCGACTTCCTTCGCCATCGTGTGAACTTTCGCGTCCGAAACCGTCAGCGCTTCAATGAAGAAGTTCGGCATGTCCTTCTTAACGACGGCGAATTCGTGGACGGTGCTTTTGCCAGTAAGCCTCAACAGTTTCGGCGGCAGGTAGACTCCGTTCGAAGGTCGAAGAAACAACAGCACGCTGGAGTCAGCTCGTTCTGTGTTGACCATCAGGCGGACGGTCTCGCCCGGTCGGTATTCGCGTTTGTCGGTAATCAGCTCCAGGTCGTTGAAGCGGAATTCGCGGCCCGTGAAGTCCTCGCCAGTCACGACGAACATATAGCCGCCTTCGATTGCGTGGTCAGCGGAATCGGTGACTCGATAAGACAGCCGATACTGCCCCGGAGCGGCGGCTTTGAACTGCTGCTTCGCCCTGCCCTGGTCACTCGTGTCGAGCGGCCATTGTTCGACAACTTTCTCTTCGGGCTCACTGTCTTTGTAATCGATCGAGTAAAGCGTCAACTCGCCTTTGCCCTGAACCGGTTTCTGATCGAGCGTCTGAGCCTGAAACGATGCCTGAACGTCATCGCCGGTTCGGTAGTGACCACGGTTCACCCACGCGAAGACCTGAAACGGTTTTCGAGCGACCAGAACTTGGCCCTTGCCGACGATCGTCCGGCGCGATTCGTCGACGACTTCAGCCGTGATCTCGTAACGATGATCCTGATCGCCGTGGATTTCTTTGGCGAGTGCCGTGTCGATCTCAACTTTGACCGTACCGTCTTCGGAGATGTCGACTTCCGCTTCAGCGACGATTTCCGGGGGATCATTCGCCTGCGGCCACCACCAGGCAATCGGAGCTCGGCAGCCCCACGTCCGCCAGCCGGGATACCAGTCGTAGTCGTAGCCGAACCACCAGTAACCTCGACCATAGAACCAGTCCCACTCTCCCGGCGGCAACCAGCGACTGTCGTGAGCCGATCGAAGAACTTTGTACTTCATGCGAGCGTTCGTGACCGGCGCCCCGAAGTAGTACTTCGCATTGATCGTGGCGGTGATCTTTTCTCCAAGCTGCACGGGCTCTTCAGGAGCCGCAATCGTTACTTCAAATTCCGGCTTTTTGTACTCCTCGACCCGGAACGATCCGCCGCCGAAGTTTTCAAGGTAAAGCCGGTAGACGCCGAGCTTTGCTTCTTCCGCAAGCTCGAACTCGCCCGACAGACCGCCGTACTCGTCGGCTTCGACCTGCGCGGTAAAAACGTGCTCGTTCTGCGGATTCGCACAAATGACGTTGAACTTCTGCCCTGCGAACTGCGAAACATCTGCCTTGTCGAACTGAGATTGCCGGACCCAGAACTTGAACTGCACCTTCTGCTCCGGTCGATAAACAGGCCGATCGGTGATCAGAAAGACTTTTCGCTGTTTGTACTGAGCGTCGTGAATTCCTGAGAACCACACTCGATCAAATCCCAGGTACGCCAGCCGTCCCTCGTTGGACCGAGCGGTGATCAGCCACTGAAAGTTCTGATTATTATTATTCTGGCCATCAATGGCGACTTGCCCGTCGGCGTCGGAAAACTCCGCAAAGTTGCGGGTGATGACTGTGTCCTTTTTTCCTCGCTGCTCGTAATGCGACTGCCAGCCGAAGAACTCGACATTGGCTTTCACGACTGGTTCTCCGCTCGTCGCATCCGCGAGGTAGTAGAGCATCTTCTTGTCGAGCGGCTTGCGGACGATCACCGTGTCGTCAACCCAGACGATTATCTGACTGGTGTTGCCATCGTTCATGGTCGCCCGAACCAGGTACGCTCCCGGTTGCTGAAGCGGCGTCGTGACGGTGATTCGATCGTCGACGTGATTCGGTCGCGGCTTCAAGGCGACCGTCCAGTTGGCAACTCGGTCGCCGAGGTACTTCGTTTCGTTCTGCGAAACGATTCGGTGACCGATATTCTGGATGTTCAACTTGTTGCCGTCGAGTCGCTGCGGATTACTTTTCAAGTGCGTTTTCACATCGTTTAGCAGCTTCTCAATCGCGATCGGAAACGCTTCAAACCCGACCGACGTTCCATTGCGAAACCGAAAATCAACGACCGCGCCACGGCCCGAAGGCTGGACCTGAGAAGGCTCAAACCGGCCCCAATGGTCAACGATCTGAGCGAGAGTCTTTTCCCGCCACTGACGATCTCCGCGACCACAATCGCGAATCGCCTTCCGCCAAGCTTCAGCGGCCTTCGGATACTGCCTGCGATTTTCGTAGATTCTGGCGAGCTGGTCTCTGGCTTTTTCTCCGTGCCCGGACTTCGTCAGCAAGCTGACTTCTTTGTTCAGCGCAATGAAGTTGTGTTCGCTCGGCAATTTGAAGCGTCGCACTCCCGTGGCCAGTCGAGCAATCGTCTCATCGTCCGACAGCGTATGAGGCGCGAAAGTCCCGGACTCATCCTTGTCATCGTCGCTCTGAAACCCGTTTCGCATCCACCGAAACTGAGCCATCGTCTGCACACCAAACTGGTTGTGAAGAAAGTTCGAGTAGAGACTCAGCAACTCAGCACGACGGTGCGGTTGCAGTCGTTCGATCTCGGCTAACAACCATCGCCACCGCTCGCCGTCAGATTCTGCCGCTTCGAACGTCAACGGAATTCGATGAAGGACCGGGTTACCATCAGCGTCAACCGGAGCGCCCTCGTTGCGATACCCTTGCCAGTAGTTTTCTTCGAGGTCTGGCAGCGAAGACAGGTCCGTCAAAATCTGAAGTCGCCACGAATTAAGTGAGCCCAGGCCGGACTGAATGGCTGACGCATACTCGTACAAGAGTTGGCCACGTTCCGCGGCTGGAGCATCTTTTGTCAGCGTCCGCGTCTGATCGAGCAGTTGCAACGACCGAACTCGATCCCGCTGGTACACGTTGGAGAATTTGCCATTGCCCCGCCGCGAGCCGCGTTGAAATTTTCCGTCAATGACAAACCCTATGTGATTAATCGAACGATAGCTCTGAGAAGCAGACCGCAGAAACCGCCAGTTCGTCGGCCGAACCTCTATCGATGACTCAATCAGTTCGTCGAACTCGGAAGTCCGTCCCAGCCGGTTCAGGCAATTAATGGCGTAGTGCAGATCGTTGCAGACCTGCATTGAGTCCGCTGACGGATCGAGAAGCAGCTTCTGAAAACCTGCGTAGGCTGTTTTGAAGTTGCCATCATTCATTGCCTTTGTGGCGAGGGCTCGAAGTGGAGCCTCTTTTGAGTTGTCCGCAGCATTCATTGCCGACGACATCAGCATTGCCCCCGCCAGAGCTGCAAACAGTGACCCAAGTAGCCAGACACGTGGCCGAGAAAGTTGAATTCGCATGAATCTGATTCCAGTTCGTGTCACTGTGCTGCCACTTCGCGATTTCTCGTGGCACGGCAGTCTCTGAGAATACGGGCCAGCTCGTCGGAATGTGTGAGCGTTCTCGACGACGGACCATTCCCAACAAATGAATGGTCAATCAAAGAACGATCCGATTCGTCCGTAAACACGACGATCCAGCCAAACGGGTTCTTAGCAGAGAATCAGAGGCACGTCGAATTCGAACGGATTGACTGCCAGGATTCATGAGCTTCGCGTCGGTCAGTCTGCGCCTAACGAAGTTCGATCGCAGCCAGAGCTCGCGGGGACAACCACGAAAGACACCAAATACACGAAAATGACTTCGTATGTTTCGTATTTTTGGTGGTTGGAGGTTCCTGATGATGACTCCATCAGGCTGAGCCTGCCCTACGAAGGGTGTCATCTCAGTGAATCAGAATGAACTCGTTGGAGTTCAGGCAGGCCCAGAACAGGTCCTGCAGGCCGGATCGCATCGCAAGTTGCTGGTCCGCCGGGCCTGCGTTTGTCGCAACAGAATCCCGGATCAACTTGCGGACGGCGGTGCTTTCCTGGCGGCTGGGCATTCGAGACAAAGCGGCCAGTGCGATTGTTTCGATTTTCTCTTTCTCTGAAGCAGACGACCGAGCGACTTTGCCAAGCAGCGTCCCGCGATCAGATTCAAGTGCGAGATCGACCAAATCGCCGTTCATCATCATCAATGCCTGAGGAATCGTTCCGTCAAAGAGATCGGCTTCGTCGTTCTCGTCCGTGTCCCAGGCCATCACGAATTGTTGCAACCATTGCTGTCGTCGTTCGGCGACGGCTTCCCAGGTTGCGCCGAATACTTCGTGAGCCTGCGTCGCGACCAGCAACGAATCGAACAACTGCTCGACGGTCATTTGCTTCACATAAACGCGACTGAAAAGCGGCTCATTGCCAAGTGTTGGATCGTCGCCGACGTTGGTTTCTTCAGAGTTAAAACGACTCGTCAGGTTGTAAGCTTCGGAATTGCAGATCCACCGAACCAGCTGTTTGGTGTCGTAGCCGCTGCGGACGAACTGCCGAGCCAACTCATCCAGAAGCTCTGGATGACTGACGGCAACGTGCGATCCCATGTCGTCGACCTGGGGAGTAAACGCCGCTCCGAAGAAGTGCTGCCACATTCGATTCACGAAGGCACGAGCGATCTGCGGTGACTCGCCATCGGTCATCAACTTTGCCAGTTCCGCTCGGCGATCCACGTAGTCGCTGGCGTCGATGCTGCGTCCTTCGAAACTCGGGAACACAGCCTTCATGACGCCTTGTCGAGTTTCATAAAACGTCGCGCCGCCGTCTCGCGTGTTAACTAGAGCGACTTTTCTGACACGCGGGTTGCTCGAGATTGGTTGGTCCTGAACTTTGATCTGTTTGAAGAAACTGTTGAACGCCCAGAATTCGTCCTGCTTCTGATTGTTGAACGGGTGGTTGTGGCACTGAGTGCATTGAAGCTGCAAACCCAGAAACACCTGACCTGTGATCGCCGTTGCCGGAACTGCCTGATTATTCACGTGAGCGAGCAGGAAGTTTGTGGCACCGTTCTCGTCATGACTTCCTTCGGCCGCGATGAAGTCGGTGACGATGTCGTCCCAGCCTCGGTTTTCGGCAAAGCTCTCGCGAAGATATTTTTGTAACGCAGGGCGATTCACTTCACGCGGATTTGATCGACCAATCAGAAGGTTAGTCCAGACGGTCGTCCAGTTTCGAATGTAGTCCTCATCGTCGAGCAACGCGTCGACGGCGATCGAGCGTTTGTCAGGCCTCTTGTCTGCCAGAAACGCTCTGACTTCCTGGGCTGGCGGGATGCGGCCCACCGTGTCGAGATACACCCGGCGAAGCCACTCGGAATCGTCTGCTCGCTCTGACGGCGTGACTTCGTTGTCCGTCCAGCCCGCTCGAATCAAACGATCGATCTTCGCGATGACAGTTTCCGACGAGCCAGCATCGGCCACGATGGTCAGCGACGGTGTCGTATCGGGCTCTGGAGGTTGATCGTTCGTCGCGACGTTGATCGGCGACTGAGTTTGATCGGTTGAACCATTCGTACTGGACGGTTTGTCAACAATCGGCAACTGAGCTGGCTTCAGGTGACGCGGAGAGGAATCATCAGTGACGACGAGAATCGGTCCGTCCTCGTTGAGCGTTGTCGGCGACGCGCCGTCAACTGCCGGAGATTCTACGATCGTCCCATCGCTCGGTTGCTGAGGCGAATCGACCAGGCCGGAAATGACGAAGACAAGAACCAGGCAGCAAACGGATGCTGCGACCGCTACCCAACGCGCCGATCTGTTCTGCGTTGAAACTTCGTTGGCAGCAGACGAGGTGACCAACGACTGAGTGTCAGCAGGTTGTCGCTCAGTGGTCGCTGAATCAGCGTCGGCGGTCAGCGCCAAATCCCAGTGCAGGGCTCCGTGAAGGTCCATGTACTGAAGGTAGAACTTCCGGGCCTCACTATTTGAGCGAATCGTCTCTTCCAATTGCTCAAACTGCTCGAACGTGATCCGATCTTCAAGCTGTAATTCCAGCAGCTCGATAAAGCTGGATAGTTCAGATTGTTCGAGAGGGTTTGTCATCGAGGCGTTCCTGCGGTGAGCCGCCGGTTAATGCACTCAAACAGAGTTTTTCGGATTCGACCGATCGACTGATAAACCGAGTTGATCGGTCGATCGAGCTGACGAGCCACGCCTTCTCCCGTATTACCGGGCTGGTATCGCTGCTGAATTAACTCTCGATCCGCCGGCCGCAGATTTCGCAGACACTCCTGCAGAGCTGCACGTCGAAGATCGAGATCGTCTTCCTGCTCTTCGGATTCCTGTGCGATGACTTCTAAGATGTCACCGGAGAAAACCAGCTTGTTCGATCGTTTTTTGTCGCGATATTTCAGAACTTCGAAGTTGGCAATCTGAAACGACCAGGCGACGAAGTTGGTGCCCAGCTCGAATCGGTGAAACTTGTTCCAGATGACCACATTGGTTTCCTGGAGAATCTCTTCGGCGTCATTGGGTGAACCGACCTGCTTCAGAATGTGCAGGTAGATCCGTCGCTGAGTCCGACTGAAAAGCTGAACAAACTCTTCACTCGGCGCGAGCGGTAACTGGATGTCCGGAGATGACGCCACACTCGTTTTCCGAACCACGAGAGCCGCCGGCAGCCCGCATCCGACGCACTCTCTCGCCGTATATGAAACGCGGGAGCCACAGTGGGCTCCCGCGTCGCAATTTTAACCGAAGACAGAAACTAGCCGATCAGTTCTTTGATCGGCGTTCCGCCATTGGCGATCTTCATCGGACGACCGTTCTTCGAGGTGTGAACCGTCGAAGTCGGAATGCCCATTGCGTGAGCGACGGTCGCCCAGATGTCGCCTGGCAGGTAGCTCTTGCCAACGCAGGCAGT
Source organism: Planctomycetaceae bacterium (assembly GCA_047611045.1). GTDB lineage: Bacteria > Planctomycetota > Planctomycetia > Planctomycetales > Planctomycetaceae > JABMPE01. The sequence continues at coordinate 7,339 of JBLFXD010000014.1, forward strand.
ACCGTCAGCGTTTGTTTCGCCGACTGCCTGACCGTTGTTGAGTCCGCCGCCACCCATCATGACTGACCAGCTGGCTGCCCAGTGATCACGTCCGACGTTCTGGTTAATACGAGGAGTTCGAGCGAACTCACCCATCCAGACGATCGAGACATCATCAATCATGCCACGTTGCGTCAGGTCGGTAACCAATGCTGAGATGGCGGTGTCCATCTGCGGCAGATTGTTATTGGAAAGCGTGTTGAAGACGTCGTTGTGGAGGTCCCAGCCGCCGACGTTGACGCCGACTTCGATGAATGGAACTCCGACTTCAACCAGACGTCGAGCCATCAGAAGACTGCGACCAAAACCGCCAGCGTTCCGCATCATCATGCCACCGTTGCCGGCCGGAGGGCCGCCGGTATACATGTCGAGGACTTCCTGTGGTTCGTCCGAAACATCGAAAGCCTTCATCTGCTCAGAGGTCATCAGGTTGACGGCCTTCTTGTAGATGTTCTTGTGGTCCTGCGGCAATTCGCCACGCTTCGACTTGATGAAGTTGTCTTCGATCACGCCGAGCATCGACAGTCGCTGTCCGAGGCGATCGCGACCGAGACCACCCATCTCTGCGTTGGCGATCTGGCCATTGGCACTGACGACGAACGGAGCGTTCGTTGTGCCCATGTAGCCAGGACTTCCACTTGGAGCACCAACGGAGATGAATCCTGGGATTTCCAGGTCCTGTCGCTTCGAACCAGCTTCGTGAGCAACGACCGAACCAAACGTCGGATGCACAACCGTTGGATTTGGAACAAATCCGGTGTGCATGAAATATCGGCCTCGACCGTGGTCAGCTTCTCGGGTGCTCATCGAGCGAACGATCGAGAGCTTATCGAAGACCTTGGCAGTCTTCGGCATGTGCTCGGTGATCTGCACGCCAGGAGCGGCGGTGTCGATCGGCTTGAACTCGCCACCATTCTTTGAACCGGGCTTTAAGTCCCAGATGTCGATGGTCGGAGGTCCACCGCTGCACCACAGCAGGATGCAGGCTTTGTTGTTTTTGCGAGCGGTCGCGGCGTTAGCTTTGATGTGCTCAATAAAGTTCATCGCCGGAATAGTCGCGGCGGCCCCAGCCATGTGGCTCATGAAATGCCGTCGTGACATTCCTTTGGGAGTCGGAAGATGCATCGTGATGCCCTTTTAAGGAAAAGGTGTTACCGCAAATGTCGGTGTGAGAATCGTGAAACACAGACAGTGAGTCTACGAAACGCTCATCCCGGATGGAACCACAAGTAGAGAACGCGTTTGGCCTGCATGTCTCGTCGGTCACAGCATTTACCGGGAGCGGTCTGGAATAGTTCGGAACAAAACGGGAAGATTCCTGAGAGATAACTCGAACCGTGCAGGATTTTGCCTGAAGAAAGTCGCCTAACTAACTATTAGCTAATAAGTTAGAGGGATTTTGATGGTCGAGTTCGATCTGAACGCTCAGGACCAGTTCAACGCCGTCCGTATCCAGAAATCGGGTCAAACATGAACGCTACCGACCTCACAAACCGAGTCGCCGTCGTTACCGGAGGAGCCAGCGGGATTGGCCGAGCGTCAGCCGCCGCTCTCGCCGAGGCTGGGGCGAAGGTCGTCGTCGCCGATTATTCGCTGCTGAGCGAGAACGACGAGCCGTTCCAGGCCCTCGGAATTGAGCAACGTGTCTGCGATGTCCGGTCCGAACGCGAGCTGAAACAGTTGATGGATCACGCCGCGACTCTGACCGGCCGAATCGACATCCTCGTGAACAACGCCGGCATCGGCATGGTTAAGCAGATCGACGAAGTCACGGAGGAGGATTGGGACGCGTGCATCGACACCAACGTTAAAGCCGCCTTCTTCGGCTGCAAGCATGCGATTCGCCACATGACCAGCGACGGCCTGGGCGGCAGCATCGTGAACGTCTCCAGCAACGCAGGCATTCTTCCACGAGCCCACGATCCGGTTTACTCGATCAGCAAGCTGGCGTTGTCCGGACTGATCAGGTCGCTGGCACTGTGCCACTCGAAAGATCGAATTCGAGTGAACGGCGTCTGCCCCGGCCCGGTTGGCGGGACACGAATGATCGAATCCGAAATCGACATGGCCGACGATCGGGACGCCGCCATTCAACGACTCATCGCCGCCAGTCCCGCCGCACAGGCGAACGGTCGAATGATTGACGTCGACGAGATCGCTCAGGCGGTGTTGTACCTGGTCAGCGATGCAGCGATCATGGTCACCGGAACGCTGATCGCCATCGACGGCGGAAAGTCACTCGGAGTCCCGCCGCAATAGGTCTGCTTGCTGAACCGCAGCGATCGCACCTCAACAACATCATCGGACGGAACGATTAACAATGGAAATTCTCTCGTGCGACCAGCTCACGACGAAGAACTGCGTCGCGTGCGAAGGTGGCGTCCCCAGGTTCTCTGCCGAAGAAGCGGTCGAGCAGATCAAACATCTCAACGGGTGGGAACTCACGCACGACAACGAGCGAATTCGCAAGTCGTGGGTCGTCACCAACTTTCTGGCGGCGATGAGCTTCTTTGAAAAGGTCGCCGAAGTTTCCGAAGCCGAGGGCCATCACCCGGACCTGCATCTGGTTCAGTATCGCAACGTGACGATCGAACTCTGGACACACGCGATCGGCGGCTTGTCGGAGAACGATTTCATCTGCGCTGCAAAGATTGATGAACTGCCCATTGAACTGAAGTCCTGACTCGAACATCACCAACCATGAGTCATTGAGACAGGCCTGTCGGATGCAGGCTCGAAGGAACCAAAGGAGTGACCATGCGAACTTTACTTTCGGATGTCAGTTTTTCGCGGCTGTACCTGATGCCGCTGTTTCTGGCTGTTATGGCCTCCGGTTGCGGCCCGATGTGGTACGGCTCGCCGCCTCCGACTTACCCGCCTGGCCAGGGGCTTCCGCCAACGCAGTTTCAGCAACCGACGATGATCCCCGGTAACGCCACGCCGCTGCAGGTTCCCGCCGGTCAGTTGCCAGGCGGAGTGCCGTCGACGTTTCAAGGCGGATCAGCAGCAGGCAGTTTGAACGAAGTCCCCGACGCGGCCGTCGAACAGGTTCTCACGGTGCCGACGCCGAAGTCGACATCGACTTACCACGATGTCCGGCAAGGCGAAACATTGATAAGCATCGCCCGCCAGTACGGAGTAACCGTCGATGCTCTCAAGACAGCCAACATCTTCGACAACAACCCCGTCTTGAAACCCGGCGATGTGATTCTGATTCCTTAAGCAACCATTCGTAGAGTCGGTTCCCACCGGCCGACGAGAACTCATCGTTCAGGAGCACTCCGTGACTCATCAGCAACTCTGGGCCCCGTGGCGACTGGCCTATGTTCAGAACTCCGACCCGGCAGAAACTCAAACATCGAAGCCGAGTTGCTTTCTCTGTAGTTACCGCGACGACGACACGGCCAACGATCCGAAAAACCTTGTCGTTATGCGCGGCGAACATTCGATCGTCGTGCTCAACCGGTTTCCGTACAACAACGGCCACCTGCTGATCGCTCCGCGGGAACACAAAGCCGACCTGCGAGACCTGAACGATGCGGAGCTGCTCGAAACCAACCACCTCCTGCAGAAGATGATCGGCCTGCTCGAAAAGGTCATGTCGGCAGACGGTTTCAATGTTGGTCTGAACCTCGGACGAGTGGCCGGAGCCGGACTTCCCGGCCACCTTCACTGGCACATCGTCCCCCGCTGGAACGGCGACACCAACTTCATGCCGATCCTTGGCGAGGCCAAGGTCATCCCGCAGGCACTCGATGCACTGCTCGAGTTACTGTCCAAAGAATTGTCCGCCGAGTCGGAGTCAGCCTCGTGACGATCCGCCCAACAGTCGCTGTCATCGGAGCAAGCCGCGACCGCAGCAAGTTCGGGAACATTTCTGTGCGAGCCCATCTGCAGCAGGGCTACGAAGTCTTTCCGGTGAATCCGAACGCGGCCGAAGTCGAAGGAATTCCCGCTTTCGAATCGCTGTCTGACGTGCCGATCGAAAACCTCGACCGAGTCACCATTTACTTGCCGCCTGACCTCACACTCGAACTGCTCGACGAGATCCGCGAAGTCGCCCCGGCGGCCGAAGTCTGGCTGAACCCCGGCAGCGCTGATGAAGACGTACGGGTTCGCGCCGAGCAGCTCGGCATCGAGATCATCGAAGCGTGCAGCATCGTCGATCTGGGTGTCTCACCGAGTTCAGTCTGACGGCCCCGTCAGACCGACCGATCCGACGACTGCGTAAAATGGGTCGGTTTGCATGGTCAGTCACGACGTGCGGCCTGCAAGACCACCGCCGTTCGCCGAATCCGTTATTCCGGACAGGTCCTGGCAACCGCTCCGTCACCGACTGCCCAATAATTCGGCACCAAATTTCGCTCTTCGACTACTGAACATTCAGGAATGACGGATCTCACGGCGTCTCCCCGGTTTGCGACGACGGGCTCTGGCCGAAAATCGCCCTCAAGCGAGGAATGTTCAATCGTCTGCGACACTCGTTTTGAGCGTAACACTTGAATTCAAAGTGGGTTGTGACTGACAGATTGCGCCAGCTGAGTGGGATTCCGCTCTGACGATGTTCAGCTTGCGAATCTCCACTCAGCTACCCACGATGGGTCGATGGACTTCGTAGGAGAGTTGGCGATTACTGAACATCGCCACTCGGCGGCAGGAGACGACCCGAAGGCAGGAGCAAGCGACGGATGTCATGGAGGGCTCACCGAGACCTTGTTGGCGAGTGGCGGTTTCCCATCGCTCATCGCCAGACAGAAAGGCGCCGGCTATGAGCAGACGACAACCGCGAGAACGACAACGCAATCAGAAATCAAAAAGCAGCAAGACGACGGCACGCCGAGTCTCCGAACGGAGTCGAGCAGCCAGCGGTCGTCCAGTTGGAGCGTTCCGCCAGCGAGGCTCCGACTCCAGCCAGAGAAGCAACCACTTTTACGCACACGATCAGTGGTACGAACCGTCCGACTCCGACGTCATCCAGCTCTACCGCCGAGACCCCGGTGCCGGATACATCCACCCGGTCACGATCGAAGAAGTTTGCGATCGTGTTGAACAACTTCCAGCACGGTACCGTCAGAATATCGAAGTCATTGAGCTTGCCCGAATGACTCGCAAGCGGTCGCTCTTTCCGTGCTACGGGTTGCAATGGGGCCCGAACGTTTATCTTTACCCGATCGAAGAGTCGCTCGTCGAAACCTACACTCGCCCACCGAAGCCCGAACAGGTCATCGAGGCAAAGATGTAGGGCGGAGTCTGGACTCAGGACGGCAAGCTGTGGAGACTTTCCTGGACGGAGCACGCACTTCGCGACTTCTACTTAAACAACGTCCTGATCCACGAGATCGGCCACGTCAATGACACCCGCAACCGCAACCAGAACGCGAGAGAACGATACGCCGACTGGTTCGCCATCGAGTACGGCTACCGAGCGTCGCGCGGTCGCCGGTAGTCTCCCTCGGTTGATCGTTGCACTGCTGCTTTGTTTGGCAGCCGTGCTGAATCGTCACCCGACATCGTCAGTCGCGGCTGAGCCGGATCTCCGTTTGCAGGTTCGAGCACAGATCAAGCAACTCGCCGCCGCATCACGCGCCGACAGAGCCACGGCCGAACAGGCACTGTTACAGCTTGGGCCTGCGATCTTGCCGCTGCTCCCACCGCCCGACCTGCTCGAGTCGGCATCCGTTCGCGTCGCCATCCGCCGCGTCCGCGTTCGTCTGGAACATGATGCCGCTGAACAATCGCTGCGGCCTTCGACCGTCAGTCTTGCTGGAGATTTCTCGGTCAAAGAGATCGTTCAACAAATCGAGAAGCAAACCGGCAATGCCGTTTCGATAGCCGAACTTTCCGAAGAGCAGCTCAATCAACGAAGCACGGTGAAAATTGAGAACGCGCCGTTCTGGTCAGCGATCGGCGACGTCGAACAAACGAATCTTGCCGCGAGCTTCGACAAAGAGACGGGCCTGCTGACACTTTCTTCCGGCACGCCGCAAGGTTCTGAATCAGTAACAAAGATCGACCGCTCGTTCCGCATCGTGGCCTCACCATTGGAGCCGCGAGGAGGCACCGATGATCCGGCCACCTTGCTCAGCACGCAACTCCGCATTCTCTGCGAACCCCGTCTGCGACCGCTGTTTCTTAAATACGAAACCAATGACTTCAAACTCTCACGCGGCGACAGTGGCCAGAAGATCGAACCGTTCAATGCCGGAGCAAAAATCGAAGTCCCGCTCGGCAACGGGGGGCGAGAAGCGACACTTGCACTCAGCTTCCTTTCGCGGAGCCCTCAGCCAGAAAAGGCATCAATTGAAGGCAAAGTGAGCATCCTGATCGCGGCCAGCGAGCAACCGATTTCATTCCGCAATCTGGGCCGCGCCAAGAGAGTTTCCCGCCGCCGAGGTGGCGTGACCGTCACCATAAACGATGTCAACTTTCAGAGTTCATCGCCGAAAGATCACGACGCCCGAGTCCAGCTGCGAGTCAGTTACGACCTGGGAGCACACGCTTTCGAGTCGCACCAGACGTGGGTCTTCCACAACCGCGTGTTTCTGGTCGATCCAGGCGGAAAGGAACACGGCCCCAACGGTGGCTTCACAACACTGCACCAGGGCGACGGCTCCGTCGCCATCGAATACAGCTTCAAAAACCTGCCGGCCGATACCGCAAAATGGAACTTCGTCTACGTCGCCCCGACGCTGCTGATCAACGTCGAAATCCCCATCGCCCTTTCTGAGATCCCGATCGTCGGAAACAATTCCATCAAGGAATAGAGCCACAGATTACACGGATAAGCACGGATGGCTTCGTGGAGCATCCCTTACAATCCGTGCTGATTCGAGTGATCCATGGTCACTTTCGAAGACGCCAGCCAGACGATCTGGTTCGTGATTCAGACTTGCTTGCAGACTCGGCATTCCGGATTTCGCAGCACTCGCCGCTTCGCGAACTGCATGTCGCGAAGGTCGAACGTCAGCAAAGAACCGGCGAGCGACTCACCGAATCCGCTGAGCACTTTGATGGCTTCCATGGCCGCCATGCAGCCGACAGTTCCCGAGACCGCTCCAAAGACTGGAAACTCTCGTCGCCATTCGGGCGGCTGGTCGGGGAACAAACAGGCGAGACACGGAGTCTGCCCGGGAATCACCGTCGTGACCTGAGCTTCGAGGTCATACATCGCGCATTCAATGATCGGCTTGTTCTGTAACACCGCCTGCCGATTCATCGCGAACCGCTCCTGAAACAGCGGCGCACAGTCGACGACCAGGTCGGCCTGACTGACTAGTGATTCGGCGTTCTCTTCGGAAACGTTTTCACCGACGGCGACGATCTCAAGTCGCGGGTTCAGTTCTTTGAGACGTCGTTCTGCGGATTCTACACGAGGTTTTCCGAGCCAGTCGTGCGTCATCAAAAGCTGCCGGTTGAGATCGCTGTGTTTCACATTTCCCGCGTGGGCGAGCACTAACTTGCCGACACCGGCCGCTGCCAGTTCGTAAGCGACAACGCTACCGAGTCCGCCGACGCGAGACACCAGTACCGATGCCCCTTTCAACTTCTCCTGTCCGGCTTCGCGGAAATCATCCACCCAGATCTGCCACTCGTACGTGGCCTTTTCTTCGTCATTTAACGGGAGCGGTTGAGGCATCGTTGTCTCACGTTCGTGCGTTGCGCAGTGGCGTCTGATTAACCGCCCGAGATCGGCGAAAGAAGGGTCACAGTGACGCCGTTGCTGAGAGCGTCCGCAGCATCCCAGCGAACCTGGTTATCACCAACGAAAGGAATTACCGTCGTTTGCGGAGTCCCGTCGACCGTTCTCAGCATGCGAGCCAGTTCGTCGCCGTGTCGATCCGCGATGGCGTTGACGAGGTCGATCAACGTACCTGAATCATCAAGCTCAAAATCTTCACGAGCCTTGCCGGCTGCTCTTTTTATCTGGGCTGTGTACTCGACCGTAACGACCATGCTTCGACCTTACAAAAACGACTCTGACAACGGCGTAGCGTGGACAAACAACCGAAATCTGTCAAACGGCAACGACGTTGCTTTTCTGCCCCGGTGTTACTGCTCCGGACGTACCTGCCGAATCTGGCCGTCCTCGATTCGAAACAGGAAATCAGCAAGCCGTTCGGCTTCGTCGCGGTTGTGGGTTACGTGCAGAGTTGTGGTGCCTGTTTTCTTTTGAACGTCGCTCAGCAGCTCGCACATTTTGACGCGAGTGTCATCGTCGAGGGCGCTCAGTGGTTCGTCCAGGCAAAGCACCTTCGGCTGAAACGACAATGCTCGACCGAGAGCGACGCGTTGTCGCTCGCCGCCGCTGAGGCCGCGAGGTTTTCGGTCAAGCAAGTGTTCGATGCCGAGCAGGTTCGCCAGCTCTTCGACTCGGTGCTGACACCGAGCCTTGGGCACCTTGCGGATCATCAACGCAAAGTCGAGATGGTCCCGCACCGTCATCGACGAAAACAACGCACCATCTTGCGGGACGTATCCGACTCCTCGAACAGCGGGGTTTAGAACGGTTACGTCCAGATCACCGAGCACGATTTGTCCCATGCTGGCGCTGCGAAGCCCGAGCACCGTTTCCATGATCGTCGTCTTACCCGACCCCGTTTTGCCCATCAACACGCCGTACTTCCCACTCGGGACGGTCAACGACACGTCCTGAATGCGGAAAGTCCCAGCCTGCACAGATAGGTTTTCGATCTTAATCATTGAATCCCGTACTGATTCGGGCTGATCAGTCGCGTGAGGATCAGGACGATCACTGCGGCCATCACCATGATAAATGAAACGGCAACAGCGGCTTCGATGTCGCCGACGTTCATCTCAAGAAACACGCTCGTTGAAAGAACCTCTGTCTTCATGCGAGTCGCTCCTGAGAAAATCAGCAGCGGCCCAAATTCGCCCAGCGATCTTGCCCAGGCGAGCGTGAATGCTGTCAGGATTCCTCGCTCAGCTTCCGGCAACAGAACCCAGCCGAAAGCCTGAGCGCGGCTGCAACCCAGTGTGATCGCGACGTCTTCACAACGAGGGTTGATGTGGTCGAAGGTCGCTTTCATCGTTCGCACGGCAAACGCGCACGCGACCGAAAACTGAGCCAGCACCACCGACGGGACCTGATAAACGACATCGCGAGCAATCCACCGAAACGGCGGAAACTGAAACAGAATCAGCAGACTCAGCCCAATCACCAGCGGCGGGAGGACGATTGGAATGTCGAGGACGGCGTCCAGAAATCGCTTGCCACGAAATTCGTGCCGCGAGATCAGATAACCCATCGGAATGGCGACCATGACCGAGATGACAGCGGACATCGTGCACGAAATCAGACTCAACCAAATTGAGTGCTGAATTCGCTTATCGGCCAGCGCTGTGGCGATCGGGTTGTGAGAGATCACGCTCAACACCGACCGACCTTCGCTCGTCAAATCGTCGAAAGTCTTTTCGGTCATGTAAGCGGCATCGGCCACCAGCATCCCGACAATCAAAACGACGTACGTTCCGCCCATCACGATGAACAGCAGATAAAACACCGCGTTCGAGACCGCGATCTGCTTTGCATCGAGATCGCGTCCGCCGACGGTGTGCGAACTGCCGCTTGTTGCGTCAGGAGCTGGTTCCTGAGCGGCTGGCTGTTGAGGAGTCGAATTCACGATGCTCCGGTTTCACTGGAGGAAGCGTCGTCAGCCTTGGGGGTGGTTGAAGCGGGCGACTCTTTCGATGAGTCGTCGCCGCCCTCCTGATCCAATCCCAGCCGAAACCGAAAGCCGGCCTTCTCGAACGAATCTTTCGATTCAGAGACACGAGAAAAAAGCCGTCTTACGAGATGCTTATGAACGCTCGTCCGTGCGATGCTGAACGGCTGAATGGCCACGTTCAGCGGAGATTTAATGGGAATAATGTCGATGTCATTTCGCGTCGCGATGGTGTCAGTGATGTAGGCGACGGTCGCGTCGGCGTGTCCGGAGATGACATCCGGAATCAACAGTGCAGACGAAGACTTCTCAACGACAACCTCGCCGTCGGCCTTCTGTTTCTCTTTGAGCTTTTCGTACAGACCTTGCGAGGTGAGCAATCGCCGAGTCAACGCGCCGATCGTGCATTGCTCGGGCTGACCGATGGAAACTCGAATGCCCGGCTTGATCAGGTCTGCAGGAGTCTTGACCTTGTCGCTGCCCTTCGGAACGACGATGACAATTTCTGCATCCGAAACGTTGGCGTCGTCCTGAAACCATTCCTTGACGTTGTCGAGGTAGTAACGGTCACACGCCATGTAGACGTCCGGAAATCCGAGTTCCGGGCTTTGCCCATCAATTGTTTTCATCCGGCCTGTCAGGATGCCGCAGCCGTCGTAAATCGTGTTGACGCTGACCCCTTCCCGGGTTGAAAAATCTTCGACGATCTGAGCGACCGCTCGACGATTGATCGCTCCGCAGTAAAAAGTGATCTCGGGATTCTCGACCCAGATGTCTCCATCGACCGGCCGCATGCCGTACTTCTTGAAGACTGGCAAACCGCGGTCTCGCGCTGACAGATACCTCGCGAACTTCAATGCCGCAGTCGGCTGCTTTGACGAAGTCAGCACGCAGATGCTGATCAGGTTGGGATCGCCGTCGAGCTCGTCGACGGGAATGCCGATCAGCCTCTCAGCATACTTTGGCATGGCAACGGTCGAGTCCCACACGATGCCCGCGTCGGCCGTTCCGATCACCACATCATTCGCAACGTCGTTCACTGTCGGCTTGAAAACTCCGACATCGGTGACATGTTCTTCGAGCTTCGTCCACAAGTCGCTGTCGTCGACCTGGTGAGGTTTCAACCGCTTCCGAACCGCTCGCCCAACGGCAGCCTGCTCGGGGCTTCCCAGTGAAACCCGAATATCTTCCTTCAGTAAATCACGGATCGACTGAATGTTCTTTGGGTTGTCTTTGGCGACGGCGATGACCGGCCGCATGTAGGCAATGGAAAGCGTTTCCTGGGCCAAGCCTTCGTCCTGAGCCTTGTCGGTGTAAAAGTCGTCGGCCGCGAGGTACAGGTCAGACGTGCCGTACTTGTTGACCTGAATCTGGTTGAGCAGCGTGTTCGACCCGCCGTACTGCAGCTCGATGTGCACGCCATACTTTTCTTCGTACTCGGCGGCGACTTCTTCGACTGGCACTCGAATTCCGGCCGCGCAATGCATGACGAGCGTCTGCCCCTCGGGAGCCTGCCCGGGACCACCGCTGGACAGCAGGAATGCCGAAACTCCAACGACGGCAATCCCGCCAGCCATCAAGGCCCACAACGCGTTCACTCGTCCGAAACGGTGGCGAGCATGGTGACGCGAGTGATGAGATTTCGTAGTTGCGAATTTCACGATTCGTATCTCACGGGGCCGAAACTGAGGGCCTTCGAGTGTAGGAATCTGAGTTTCTCATCACAACGACGCGGGCCGAACGTGCTGTCCAATCAGCTCGCATAGATGGTGTCGAGCTTTCCGTCGCGGAGATGGATCACTCGATCTGCGGCAGCAGCGGCCTGTGTGTCGTGTGTGACGAGCAGGACGGCTCCGCCCGACGATGCGAACTCGCGGAGGTGCTTCAGGACTTCGGCGGCGTTCTCCGCGTCGAGGTTTCCCGTTGGCTCATCGGCAAGCAGCACCTTCGGCTGGTTAAGCAGAGCTCGTGCGAGGGCGGCTCGTTGACGTTCTCCACTGCTGAGTTCGCCGGGCGTGTGCTCAAGACGGTGCGACAGTCCGAACTTGTCGATCAACTCGCGTGCCCGCTGCTCCGAACCCGTTGATCCTGTTGCGATACTCGGAGCCAGCACGTTGTCCAGAACCGACAGGTACGGGACCAGATGAAACTGCTGAAAGACAAAACCGATGTTCTCCGCTCGGAACTTCGATCGAGCATCGGCCGACAGTGCGTAAGGGTCTTCGCCGGCCACTTGGACATTGCCCGACTCCGGAGCGAGCAAACCGCCAGCCAGTAATAGCAAAGTCGATTTACCGCAGCCGCTCGGACCCTGAACGGCCACAAAGTCACCGGCATCCAGCGACAGGCTAAGGCCATCAACGGCCAGCACCTGCCCGCTTGCCCCCCGGTACGTTTTTCTCGCGTCCTGAATTTCGACAAGCATCAGTCTTTAGTCTCCGTAGGGTATGACAAGCGCAGCGCCGGCATACCATCAATCGATCGGATTATAAATGTGGTACGCCGGCGCTGCGTTTGTCGTACCCTACGGTTCTTGATCGGGGTTGTTACTCAGCCTGCAGAACGAGGGCCGGATCGCGGCGGGCGGCCATCAGAGCTGGCAGCCAACTGGCAATCGCTGAAAACGCCGGAGCCAGCAACGGTGCCAGAACAACGGTCGTGAGGACGGCTCCCGTTTCAAAGATTCGCTGCCACGTTTCTTCCGACGGAGCAAGACCGCCGAACTGAATGCCGATCAGCACTCCTGCGGCGGTGCCGACGAGTCCGCCGATCAATCCAATCAGCCCGGCTTTGATCAGGAAGATTGCCAGCACCTGGTTCGAACTCAGTCCGATGGCTCGCAGAATTCCGATCTCGCTGTTTCTTTGCCGAACGTTTCCGTAGGCCAGAAACCCGATCCACAACGCACAACCGATCAGAACAAGCGGGACGAGGATGCTGACAAAACTCGCTCGACGGTCTTGAATCGCCGCTCGTGAGGTTATTTCGCGGAGCAAAGCTTCCTCACCAGCCTTTTGTTCGGCCGCCAGCGCGTTCTCGGCGATGACCTTTGCTTTGGCGCGGGACTCGGCTCGCGTCAGTGCCTGAGAATGTTTTTCGATCACGTTTGTGCCGGGCAGGATCCCGGCGATCTCTTCGCGAATCTGGCTGATGCGATCGCCGGTGCAGCCGCATTCCAAAGCGAGGATCGCGTTGATGACGTTTTCCATTCCGAGCAGCTGCTGAGCTTCGGCAAGGTTAATCCAGATGGTGACGTCGTCCGTCGAGCCACGCTCCGGGTGCAACGTTTTAATCGTGAACTCGCGGCCGAGCAGCGTCACCTTGTCTTCGGCCTTCAGCTCGAGCTTCGAGTGAACCTGGTAACCGACAACCATCGTCCCCGGCGGAACGGCATCAAGCATGGGCTTCTTCAAACCTCGGTGCATGATCGGAACTTCGCCGCGCGTTCCGTGAATGATCACGTCGATCTCTTTCTCCGGCCACTTCACGCGTTTCGTGACGCTGGGCAGAAGATGATTGACCGTGACGATCTTCGAATTCGCCAGTATGTCGACGTGGCTCTCCGGCATCGTCTCAGTCAGCGTTCCGTTGAGATGCAGTTCGGACAGGTCCTGATTCTCAGGCACGATCAGCACATTGAAACCCAGTCCGAGCATCTGCTTCCGAACCGAGTCTTCCAGAGCCTTGCCGGCCTCCGCGACCGCAGCTTCTCGCTCCGTAATAGCCGTCTCAATTTCTGCCTGCTTGTCGGAAAGAATCGTTTCGGTCTGAATCTCGTCCGAACGAAGCAGCGTCTGAGCACCG
>JBLFXD010000015.1:0-20774 GCA_047611045.1 Planctomycetaceae bacterium
TGGGTCCGCACCAACCTGAAAACCACCCTCGCCGCCAAACGCAACGCCGCCTATACCGAATTCGCGAAAGCAGCCTGATCTACAATCTATTTCCTACCAGGAAATCCATTTCATCAGGCCAGCCCAGGCCACTCAGCGTGCCGACAATGGCTCCCATGATTCCGAGTAGTGGTCCGAGAATTCCTCCGATCAATGATGCCGTCCGGTTTCCCCACCAGGCTCCTTCAGCAGTCGTCGCATTCGCCGCCCACTCGTTTCCATCCGTCTCGGAAAGCTTCAACGGGCTGATCCAGACCTTGCCGTTCGCTGGCAGAACCAGATTGATTTCCAACTTTGTGGGAGCTCCCGATACCACATTGCTTTGAAACGGCAAGATGAACTCACGAGAAGCGGACTCTCCGTGAATCACTCCCATCGGTCCGCTGTTCCCTACGGTCTTCGTAAAGTACGCACCTCCGACGGCAAAATGGCTCCACATTTCCAGATAGCCAGGCTGTTCGACACCCTCGTATCGAATTCTTCCTGAAATCTTGTAGTTGAATCTGGAAAGCTCTGACGATTCGCTGGAAATCTCAGGCGATTCGATAGTGACAAGTCTCGCCAACAAGGGCTGTCCTGAATCGTTACTGACAAGTATCTCTTCTTCTGTGGATTGGGAACTTTCGGGAGGCGTCTGAACGACTTCGCCCGAAACGAGCTTTCCATCAGACTTCAGCTCTGACCACCGGATCGTCGCGACGTGGTCCTCGGCCATCGCTGCCGAGCCGGTCAGCAGAAGTGCCAGCGTTGCCTTAAGCAGATTCCGATTGATCATGCGAATTCTCCTGTTCTTTCAGATGAGCTGACAGCAGCAGCTTGAATGTCTCGTGGCTGAGCTTCTGGTCGGCGAACTGTGCTCGGAGCAGTCGTTCGAATTCCGAAACCTCGGCGTGCTGCTCGACGACCTCGATCTTTGTGATCAGCCGATCAAGCCGCAGCCGGATCGTCGGGTAGGTCACGCCATACTGCCTGGCGACCTCTTTCAAAGACCCGGATGCCAGGACAAAACGCCTGACAAACGCCAGATCCTCGTCGCTCAGAAACTCAAACCATGCTCGACCGGACACGAATATTCCTCAAGCGAACATCAATAATATGAAACTTTGAAGCATATTCGACATTCATAATATGAAAGTCAAGTTTTTTTTGTAAAAGACTCAGAACGAGAGAGGGAACTGGTACCGTGCGGCCAGGCGACAACTTTCTTTCACTCTCCCGCGCAGCCGGAGAGTGAACAACGTGGCCATCGGAATGACGAAAATTGTCGCTCTCACCGAATTCGGGAAGTTATTTCGCAGCTGGTCCTTAGTTTCCAACGCTGAATAAGGAGTCCGGCATTTCAGTCTCAAAGTCGAGATAGAAATGCCTGACCTGATCGGATTTCGGCGGCCGGCCATCTTCGTGGACCTTCCCGACCTTCCACCTCATGACGGTGGGATACCAAAGCCCGCGCGGAGACTGGGCAAGCTCTTCCATGATGTAAGGCCGCGACTCGTCGGCTCCAGATTCGGTTTCCCACCTCATGGTCACAAAGCTGCGTGAAGGATCGATCCAGTAGCGTGCCTTGTAGTTGGCATCCGGGCCGTCTCCTCTTGTGGAACTGCACTCCACGAGAATCGAGTTGGCGGGCCCAGTTCCTGGAATTGCGACAACTCTTGCATCAAAGTGCTGACCAATTGGCAGCGTTGGGTAAGCATAGAACTCGGGGCGATACCACCGGCTTTCACTAGATTCCCCCTGCTCAATACCTCGATTCGGATCCAGTCTGCGCTTCACTTCCCAACCATCTACCTGCTGAAATTTAGCTCCTTCCGGCCAGGCGAGGCGTGCCTGGTAAATTGTGGTACCGTCGCAAATCGAGAATGGAAGAAACTTGTGGTGACGAGCGTAGCCTTTGATCCATTCGTGCATGTCCGCGTCCGGCTCAGGGGCAGAGGGCCATTCGGTGTCGTAACGGTACTGCCCCCATTCAACCCGCCAGCGGCGCCCCTTTCGGAAGACCCGATAAAGATTTGGAAGGCTACGAAGGTCTCCAATCTGCTCCTCTGAGTCCCTGGCAACAAGTGAGTCCCTGGTAACAAGATTGAGCTCCAGAGCCTGATAATCATCGAAGCGTTCGAGCCCGGCTTTCGTGCCGGCAATCAATCGAGCCAGGTCTGCCTTCGGAACTCGATCAACGATTTCGGCAGACCGAGGCACGCCGAGGTCATAAACATCGTTTGGCCCTGTCTTCGGATAGTTGAGTTGGAACTCGACATTTTCTGAGCGTTCGTTACTGAGCAATGCCATACCCATCCGAACTGGAAGCAGCGTCTCCGTATCGACTCGGATGACCATCTCCGCACGGTCGAAATCATCCGGAAGATCATCATGAGGTCGCAGAGTCAGTACATACTCGATCCACTCTCGCCCGTTTTCGCTGACGCGGCGTTTGTTCTGCTCGACAATCTCCATATTCGGAGGACCGGATGTGAGCGCGTTGTCACCGCGAAAGATGCCGCGGAACATCGTCGTGAAGGCTTGAAAGCCGGCCTCGGAATTCGAAGTCTGTGGCACTCGATAGAGCCGCTCAGCGTCCGGGTCGAACGTATGACGAATGGCCAAACGATGGTCGTCATACTGGACGGCCTCACCTCGTCGACTGGCCGAGACTTCTCGGAGCGGTGAAAACCAGAACTCGTGGCGATCACCGTTCTTTCCATGACGAACTCCGTGTATCCAGGGTTTCCCCTGAACAACTTCCACAACGTCGGCCCACGCATCGGCGTGAAGTTCTCGCCAGACGAAAATCCCAATCAGCAACAGCAGGGCGACGACGACACAGGCAGACATGCGCCGGCGCGTCGAGCGGCGATGCTTCATTGGCGTATCAAGCTGCTGAGCCTTCTCCTGCGTGGCCACAATGTCTTCCTGTTCGATCGGCTCAGCACGGACAGCCAGAACAGAATCCAGCAGGACTCCCGACAGTTCTGCGTGCAGATGAGAACCTTCTAAGTCGTCCATTAAGAGGCTCCTTCAGTTTTCAGTTCAAGCAACGACTCCAGTTTCACTCGAGCTTTGTGCAGAGCAGTACCGACCGCACCGACATCGATTTCGAGAGCCTCTGCGATCTGCGCATGCGATAGATCCGCGAAATAACGCAGAGAAAAGACTTCCGCCTGCCGATCTGGAAGCTGGCAGATTGCTTGACGCAATGTTTCCGCAGCCTCTTGGACAATCACCGATTCCAACGGGCAGCCGCCTGTGGCGGGAACGTCGACATCCTCCATAGACGGCAACGTTCGACGCCGACGCAGTAGATCGATCGCCCGATTGGTCGCGATCCGGTTAAGCAACCCGCCCCAATTGCGGACCGAGCGGTCTTCCCACAATCGAAAAACCTCAAGGAAGACTTCCTGGACCGTGTCATCGACATCTGGTCCCTGCCCCAGAATGTTCTGGACCTGACGAAATACACCCGGACCATGCTCGCGAACGATCTGGTCCCAGTTCCGCATTTCTTCTCCCCGCACAAGTTTCAGGAACGCCTCGTCCCATTCTACATGGCGAGTCCAGCACGTTCCGCGTCACCCGAGAAAATCCCGATTTCTGTTTTTGTTGCAAGAGTGCATGCTTCTGCCGTCAACTTTGCTGAGTGATGGCGTGCCAGGCGAGGAGGGCGTCGCGGGTTTCGCGGACGTCGTGGACTCGGATCATGTCGGCGCCTTGCGCGGCGACGGCGATGGCGACTCCGATGGTTCCGAACGTTCGTTCTTCGACGGGGCGACCGAGGACTTTGGCGAGGAATCGCTTTCTGGAGTGTCCGATCAGGACGGGGCGGTCGAGGGCTCGCAGCGTTTCGATGTTCGAAAGCAGGTCGACGTTGTGTTGGGCGGTTTTTCCGAAGCCGATGCCGGGGTCAGTGACGACGCGTTCGCGAGCGATGCCGGCCTGTTCGAGCACGTCGAGGCGGGCGGAAAGGAACTCGCAGACGTCGCTGACCACGTCGTCGTAATGAGGATCGGCCTGCATGGTTTGCGGCGTGCCGAGAATGTGCATGCAGATTACGCCACAGTCTGATTCCGCGCAGACGTCGACGATTTCAGGTTCAAACGTCAGCCCGGAAATGTCGTTGACGATGTCGGCTCCGGCGGCGAGTGCCTGGCGGGCGACTTCGGCCTTCGTCGTGTCGATCGAGATCAGCCGGTCGGTGTTCTTTCGAACTTGCGCGACGACGTCGACGACGCGTCTTAGTTCTTCCTCCAACGAGACCTGTTCGGCGTTTGGTCGCGTGGACTCGCCACCGATGTCCAGGATGTCGGCTCCGTCGTCGGCAAGTTTCAGAGCGTGATCGACAGCGGCGTTGCGTTCCAGAAAGTTGCCACCGTCAGAAAAGCTGTCCGGAGTGACGTTCACGATGCCCATGATCAGCGGGAAACCGCCGAGTTGGTGCGTCTTTTCCCCACATTGCCATGCGAGCTGGCGAATTGCTGATCCCATCGAAAACCTCAGTCACAGCGACAAAACAACGTATTTTTCCTGTTGATTCTGTGCGATGCTGCCCGTTTCATGCTGAGGCATTGCCTGCAGCGCACAGATTCCGTCGCCGGACCATAATTGATGACGAGCGATCAGGCATGGGTCTGCTGACCTTTGATTTGCAGAATATCTGTCAGAAAACTTTCGTGATACCGACGGAACAATTGAGTGGCGTTACAAACTGCGTTCAAATGACGGTTGCTTTTAATCGCGCCGCGAAGCCACGGGCCTTTCTCTCGGAGACAAACAGTGTTTGAACGGAAACACCTCACCGCCGGTTTTGGAGCAGCGATTGTCCTGCTCGTCATGTCTCTGTCAGCCTCGGCTTCGGTTTCTTTGGAGCTCGCAGTTCATGAAGCCGCTCGCACGGCCTGGTTGAAAAAGATCGACAAGGTGCTGGTCATCGTCCGGGAAAGCAGCCGTTCGGCCAACGACCCGGAAATCGCTGGCGTTCTGCGAGCTGTCGAGAAAATGGCCTTCGACATGCTCAAGAAAGAGTCCGGTGTTGAAGGAATCGTCGAGCGGAAAGTTCGCGACGCTGCCGGAAAAACGAAAGCTCGCACGGCCATGCGACCGTCTGAAGTGAGACGGTTCACGACGTTGACCGACAGCAAAGCTGGAGCGGTCCTGAACCTCGACTATAAAAACCGAGGTGGCGTCAGCGTTCAGGTTACTCTTCTGGATGGTGCGGACGTCTACTTTTCCGAGTTGGTCCAGCTTGAGAAACAACCGGACCCCATCGCTGAATATTTGAAGGACGAACCTAAGGAGGAAAAGGCAGACAAAGACGGACCATCTGCCGATAAAAAGAGCGACGAAAAAACGGACGGTAAGGGCACTGGAAAGAAAGAAAGAAAGTTGGCACCAGGCTCTGAAACGATCAAAGGAACCGGCGGAAAAGTTCGCCGCAGCAAATCTGAGAGCCGCAACGTTCGCTCGACCAGCCAACAACAAAGGCAGGATGAATCGGTCCAGCAAGCCGTTGGCGCGACGACGGACGTCAGCGATGAAGGAAAACGTCCACCCCGAAATCCACAAGGACCGATTTCTGAAATCCAGCGTGAAGTCGTCAACTTCGCGGCCGACAACATCGGCAAAAAGATTGGCCGCGGAGAATGCTGGGACCTTGCCGACCAGGCATTACGAGCCGCCGGGGCCGAGCCGCCGAAGGGTTACTCATTCGGCGACCGCATCCCGCTGAACGAAATTCAGCCCGGCGACATTCTGCAGTTCACCTCGGCACGATTCGACGAACCAGGCTACTGGACGATCATGGGAACGCCGAATCACACAGCCGTCGTGCACGCCGTCGGCGACACTCGCGCGTTCATTCTTCAGCAGAACTTCGACGGCAAACGTTACGTCACGACGTACGACCTGAATCTGAACAACCAAACGTCCGGGCAGATCGAAGCGTTTCGACCTGTGCCGCGCGAACGCTAAGGATCGTCCTGGGAATAAATGTCGTGGGGCAGGTTTGAAACGTGCCTCGGCAGGATGCAATCCTGCCCGACACCATGATAGTTATCGACAGGACGATAATAAGCCGCGACGACGCAGCACTTCAGCGAGGAGCCTGACATGAACGCAGGGCAAATCGTTCTTCTGACAACCTACCTGTTCACGGCAGCGGTGCTGGTCGGCAGCGGCATCCCGCTTTACCGGCGCAAGGTTGGCCCCAACAAGCTGTTTGGTCTGCGTACGAAGCTGACCATGAGCGACGACGAAATCTGGTTCGCCGCCAATCAGGTCGCCGGACGATGGCTGATCATCACCGGAATCGGAACGGCAGCATCGGCTGTAGCTGGCATGCTCGCGGGAATGAACGAAACTGAATCCGCGACGCTTGTCACCGGAGGAATGCTGACTGGGATCTCGCTCTGTGTCATAGCGTCACTCGCTGAGCAACGCCGCGTTATTGAGGAACACGGCCGAACCGGTACAAACGACGTCGAGGCCCATCGTCAGGTGTAGCTGTCCATCGGCAAGATGCGATCATCGCTACCCAGCAATTACGGACGACCGGTCGGCTTCAGCCGACTTCTCAGTGCCACCGGCTTTAGCCGGTGGTGGATCATCGCTGAACGAACTGCTGAGCCGGCTTCAGCCGGGCTTTCTCGTCACGGACTTATCGACTCGCTGAAGCCACGCGGGAAGTCCGGCTAAAGCCGGCTGAATGACGCGCAGACACGATGACCACCAGCTAAAGCTGGTGGCAAAACGGATTCGACGGACACTGACTCTTCAAGTGTCAGGAAAATCGACGGCCTCAGTTCCACTCGGGATTGGGCGGTTGGTTGGGGAAGAACCGCTTTCGCTCGTGGAGCTGTTTCGTGGCGTCTTCCCACACGTCGTATGGTTCGTGGTCGAAGACCAATTCGGCACTGGCGGGCACGCTGAACCAGTCGCCGCGGCTCATTTCGTGTTCGAGCTGTCCGGCTCCCCACCCGGAATACCCGGCGTAGATGCGGAACTGAAAATTGTTGCCTGCATCGGAGTCGTCATCCTGCAACGACGACTCAACGACCTTTTCGAAGACGTCGGGGCTCGTGCCGACGAAAACTCCAGGAACGACTGGATCGTGCTCTTGGTCATAGTCCAGCGAGTTGTGCAGAATCAGTAGCGCGTTCTCTTCGACAGGGCCGCCTGCCAGCAGGCATTGACCGGCTCGCGACATCTCGAAGTGCTTCGACAACGCCGACGAAACGCTGACGTCCATCGGGTGGTTGATGACAACGCCCATCGCGCCGTCTTCGTTGTGCTCGAGCATCAGCACAACGGCTTTAAAGAAATTGCTGTCACGCAAATTCTTCGAGGCGATCAGAAAATGTCCACGCAGCGATTCGGACATGCGTTCTTTAACCCCTCCGGTAGATCATTCGGCCGATAGAATTTCGTTCAACTCTCTGGTGAGAATAACGACCGGTATCGCCGCGGTGAATACAATTGAAACTCGACGTCGCGAATATATTCATACGGGCCATCTTCGCGGATACGTTGGACGAGTTCCGCAATCTGTAGCTGAGATTCGTACGCCAGGATGCTTTCCAGTTTGACTTCGAATGCCGAGTTATCGCCGGCGACTTCGAGATGCGGATCCGAAGGGAAATCGCAGTAGACCGCCATTTCGTGGACCAGGGGAACGTCCAGCGGGTCGCCGAGTTCGGGCCAGATTTTCCCCGAAGCATGAAACAGGCTGATCATCAACTCGTTGTGCGTGATCTGATGATCGGGGTGCAGGTCCATCTTTGTTGGAACGAAGACTCGAGACGGGCGCAGATCACGCAGCGAATGTGTGAACGCGTTTTGAAGACCGGTGTAGTCGCCAACGGTCGGCTCGCCTGCTACTGCCGGTCGACGACCGATGAATCTTGTCAGGCCGCCGTCCGGAAATCCGAGGAAGTTCACCTGCTCATTAGGAATGCCAAGAACTTCGAAAGAGCGAAGCGTTTCCTGACGACGAATCTCGATGATGTCGTCTTTCTGCTCCGATCCGCAATAGCCGAGGCAGCCGTCAGTCACGATGACGACCTGCACGTCGACGCCGACTTGAACAGCCGCCTGCATCAACAGTCCCGCCCCGATGCAAAGATCG
The DNA here is from genome assembly GCA_047611045.1 of Planctomycetaceae bacterium. GTDB lineage: Bacteria > Planctomycetota > Planctomycetia > Planctomycetales > Planctomycetaceae > JABMPE01. The sequence continues at coordinate 8,153 of JBLFXD010000015.1, forward strand.
TCGTCGTGCGGTGAGACGAACATCCACGTCGCATTTTTCAACTCGTCGGTCTGCATGGCATCGACGAGGTTGCTGCGTTTTTCCGGTCGGCCATTCACGAGCCTGCTGAATTGAAACGAGCCGGCTGTGGTCGTCGAATGAGTGGTTTGAGGCGTCATGATTTCGGTGTTACTCCGACGGGCCTGGACAACGCAGGGCGGGATGAGGCGAGACGCAATTTTGACTCGGCAATTGGGACGACCAGAATTCCGTGGTCGAAAGGAAAGGAGGCCGCAATCAAATCAACGTTTGCCCATGCTACCGTTTCGGGAAATCACCAGGAAGGATCGACTGGCTCAAGTAGTCAAACTTGACCTTCGAACGAACGGCGAAACTGCGTAACGCGGCTTGACAGAGCAACCGCGCAATGCGGCGTCACCGCCACTTTGAGTCGCGGGCCTGTCCTGATCGGAACAGTCCGGTTGAGTCAGCCGATTCTCGTTCCGATGAGATAGTGAGTGGAACGTTCCGAATACCTTGCGCGGGACATCCGCGACGACTTCCAATACTGGATTCCGCCGCCCGGCATGCAGACTGAACTCCGTCGCCGACTACAGGAGCCCTCCGTGAATCTGCTTGAGGTTGATCGAATTCGAAAGAGTTTCAACGGGCACGTGGCCGTTAACGACCTCAGCTTCGAGATCCGTGCTGGTGAAGTCCTCGGTCTGCTCGGCCCAAATGGCGCTGGCAAGACGACGACGATGTCGATCATTGCCGGGCTGTTGACGCCGGAAGATGGCCAGCTTCGATACCGGGGCGAAACTATCACCAGGAAATCGAATTCGCTACAAGCGGAACTTGGAGTCGTCCCGCAGGATCTGGCGATTTATCCGGATTTAACGGCTCACGAGAATCTGACGTTCTTCGGTCGTCTCTACGGTCTACGAGGTCAGCAGCTAGACCAGCGCATCAAGTTCGCGCTGGACCGATCGGGCCTGACCGCCAACGCCGCGCGTCTGGCGAAGACGTTTTCGGGAGGAATGAAACGTCGCCTCAACTTTGCTTGCGGACTTCTGCATGAACCAAAGCTGCTGATGCTTGATGAGCCGACGGTCGGTGTCGATCCTCAATCGCGAGCGTACCTGCTCGACTGCGTGCGGCAGCTTCGCGACGACGGCGTCACGGTGCTCTACGCCAGCCACTACATGGAAGAGGTCGAAGACATCTCGGACCGAGTCGTCATCATCGATCATGGCCAGCTTGTCACAAGCGGCACTCAGGAGGAGCTACTCGGTAAGTTGCCGATTGATATCCGACTCCGATTTGCTGGCGACGCGTTGCAGCTCGCGGCGAGTCTGTCGGCGATCGAAGGAGTGGCCGCGGTCGAACCACCGACTCAGAACGCAACGACCGACTTTACGACGGTCATCCGGACAAAAGTCACCGCCAGCGAGAACGCCGATCTCAGCGGGCTGCTCGGTCAGATTGTCCACGCCGCTACCGAACGAAACTGCAGCGTTCTGTCCGTCACGACGAACGATTCGAATCTCGAACGACTCTTCCTCGAACTCACCGGCCGTCGGTTGCGGGATTGAAGATGGGATTTCTGGAAATCACTCGCAAAGATCTGACGCTGCTGGTTCGTGACCGGCGAGCGCTCGTCGTGTTGCTGCTTCTGCCGATGGCGTTTATCTGCATTCTTGGCCTGTCTACCGGAAGGCTGCTCGGCTGGCGCAACGACAATCAGCTGTTGAAACTGGGAGTCGTCGACAACTGCAAAAGTCGGCATTCCGGATTGGTCATCGAGCGGATGCAGTCAATCGACGGAATTAAGACTGTTCGAGTTGCGTCGTTGGCTCAGCTGGAAGAGCAACTCAGTGATCGCGACCTCACCGCCGCAGTCGTAATTGGCGAAAGCTTCCAGTCAAAGGTCGATGTCCTGAATCCGCGAGACATCTTTGACATCAGCGAAGCTCGGATGAAGATTGCGCTTGATGACGTCGACATTCGCGTTCTCAGTCGACCAGCCGGAGCGATGGTGCAGTCGGTTGTTGATCAACTAGTCCTGTTCTGCACGCTGCAGGCGGTGCTGCCGGACTCTGCTCGACGATCGGAAGTGAAATCAAAGGTCGCCGACCTGCTTCTGGGCAACTCCTCGACGGAACCAGACGAACGTGATTCTTCTGAGGACTCCGATGCTGAGACGAATCCAAATCCGGCGGTTGCGACAGGGCAGCTCGATGCAACGGCGGCGACTGAAACGAAAAACGGAGACGACAGCACCGAGCCTGGGAACCCTGTTTATCAGACGGTGGTTCCGGCCTACACGGTAATGTTTGCCTTCTTCCTGGTGCCGATCATGGGGCGATCATTCATCGCGGAACGCGAGCTGGGAACACTGCGGCGGCTCCGCATCGCCCCGATCAGTGCAGTCGACCTGGTACTCGGAAAGACGATTCCATTCCTTGTGATCTCGCTCGCTCAAAGTGCGGCGTTGTTTCTCTTTGGTCGGCTGCTCTTTGGGATGTCCTGGGGAAGCCAGCCATGGCTGTTATTTCCAATCGTCGCCTGCACGTCTCTCTCCGCGACAGGCATGGGGCTGCTGATCGCAACGCTGGTGCGGACCGATTCGCAAGTTTCCGCGTATGCCAACTTTCTCGTAATCACCCTGGCCGGAATCAGCGGGTGCTTCATGCCGAGAGACTGGCTGCCCCAGATGATGCAGACAGTCAGCCTGGGAACGCCGCACGCGTGGTCGCTGATCGCCTACCACGAGGCGTTGACTGACCAGACGCCGGATGTCGCCGAGATCGCAAAGGCTTGTGGCGTGTTGACGACTTTTGCAGTAACTCTGGCGGCGTTCGGTTGCTGGAAGATGCAGTACAGTCGCGACTGACGACCGAGCGCGTCCGAATATGATCCGGCAAAGAATCGCCGCGTTCCCGGCCGCTCACCCACTTTCGCCGCAGTCAGACCGGAGCCGCTCATGCGATATCAGATGCGTCAGAAGTTTTTTGCGTTTGGCGACGACTTCATGATCAAGGACGAGAACGATCGCGACGTCTACTTCGTCGATGGCAAAGCGTTTTCATGGGGTGACAAGCTTTCGTTTCAGACGGCCGACACTCGCCTGGAAGTCGCGTATATCGCGCAGAAGTTGTGGTCGTTCAAGCCGAAGTACGAGATTCACCGCGACGGCAACGTCTTCGCCGAAGTCATCAAAGAGTTCACCTGGTTCAAGTCGAAATTCACACTCGACGTGCCCGGCCCCAACGACTACGAAATCACCGGCAGCTTCTGGCAGCACGAATACAGTTTCACGCGACAGGGACGGACCGTCGCGTCCGTATCAAAGAAGCTGTTCGCCCTGACGGATACCTATGGAATCGACATCGTTTCGGGTGAAGACGACGTCGCCATTCTCTCCACCGCCGTCGTCGTCGACCTCGTCTGTCATGATGAGAAATCGAACTCGAACGACTGAGCTGTTTTCGCCTCGTATGAGGTTGTGAGTTTTTCGATCGTAGGGTGTGACCAGCGGGCTGAATGTGAATCGCGGTGTGCCTGCGCGGAGATCCGCGAGCAAACCTGGCGACTACAAAACTCAACGGTCGCCCGCGCAGGCACACCAGCCGTTTGATTCGCTCCGCTGGTCACACCCTACAAAGAACTCGCAGAGGCAAGCCGCGATCGCGTCTGCGGGCCTAAGCCTGGCCAGTCGCGTAGTACGGGTTCTGACCGGCGGAGTGGTCGGTCGTGTCGATGATGTCGCCGACTTCGGGAACGGCTCGACGGATCGACGCTTCGACACCGAACTTCAACGTTGCCGTCGCCGATGAGCAGCCCTGGCAGCCGCCGCCCATCTTCAGCAGGACGACATTGTCCTTCACATCAACGATGTCGACGCTGCCGCCGTGCGACGCAACCGACGGAGCCACCTCAGACGCGATGATCGATTCGACTCGGGTTCGAAGCTCTTCGGACGATGGCAATGAAGCTTCCAGCTCTGGCAAAACGGAGGCTTCACCCGACGAAACGTGAGCTCGGATGGCGGCCCCGATATGCGGGCCAAGCTGTGGCCAGCCGGCGGGGCTGGACTTGCTGACCGTGACTGACTGATGCGAAATCAGCACGCTGGAAATCCCAGCGACTTCGAACAATCGCGTCGCCAGTGGAGACAGTTCGGCCGATTCCTTCGTCGCGAAGTAGAACGATCGGTTCTCGTAGACGGGGCGGTCCACGATGAATTTGCACATGGCTGGGACGGCCAGCGGCTCCCCCTGAATTCGAATTTCCTGATCCATCGTTCGGCTCAATGTGTGTTAAAAGTGCGGTGAATTCCAGACAACTTTAGACAACTAACGTTGCGAAAATTCTTGCAACCAGAATTCGAAAGAGCAACCCTTGCCCGAACCTCGCGTTTGTGCCATCAAAACGGCCCGCTGACCATCCCAAACAACAGGCGGACTCAGGTGACGGAGATGACGACCGAGATGCCGATCAGTACGGCACCGATCAGCCGCATCGTCATCGTTCGATTTCCCGGCGTTGCGTCTGCTTCGGTAATGTGACGGGCGAGAATCCAGGTCAGCAGGACGCCCCACAGGCCTCTCAGTGAGTAGACGATGTTGACTCGCGTTGCGTCTCCGAACAGACCCAGCGTGACGGTCATCCCGATTGCCTGAACAGCCATCAGTACTGCTCCAATCGCCAGAAGGCGGGTGACGCTTTTTCGCTGCAAATCGGAGGGGCGATCGGCGAGCCCTGCAAACGCCAGTGAGAAAACGGCTGCGAACCCAAACGCGATTGGCAGGAAATAGCCGGCTCCCCAGGCAGACGCCCAACGTTGAATCAGCAGGTCGAAAAACGTCATCGAACAGGCCGCCAGCAACGCAAAGCCGACCGAAGCAAGAATCTTTGACCGCTCAATCGACTTGTCCCGAGCCTGCACAAAACCGATTCCGATCACCGCAATGGCGGCCGCGATCCAGACCTTGGCTGACAGTTCTTCCTCGACAAAAAACGGAGCCAATGCGGGAACGATGAGCACCTTGACTCCCAGCACCGGAGCCGCGATCGACACATCGCCGCGGTCGACGGCCAGCAGTGTGAACAGCTGGCCGGCCAGATAGAGGCCTCCGATGATCGCCGGCTGCCAGAGCAGGCTGGCAGGTTGCATCGTCCCGCCCATCAGCGTCAGCAAGGGAAACACGCACGCCGGTGCCCAGCACACAACGATCATCGTCGTCCATGTCGACGTTCCTCGCTGCTGAGCCCGCTGAAGATTCAGCAGGCCAAACACGACCAGCACGCTGGAACAAAATGGAAGCAGAAGATGAATCGCGGCGATCCTTAACTTGGAAGACGCGGCACTCTCGCAGAATCACCTCACCGTCGCGAGGGCTGCGTCGCGACGATCTTGCACCCGATTCGGTCGCCTGAAGAGTGGTTACTCAATCAAAACCGGCTCAATCCGTCCCGTCGGGAATTCGCGACAATCCAACTCTCGCTGCCTCAGGGCCGCTTCGGTTCTGAGCGTCGATCCGACGGAAAGCCTGCATTGGACGACAACCGCATCCGGCCGTCGCATCGTCGAACCTGACATTACGGCGCATCTTGCAGGTTGGCATCGGAAACCGCACCGCGTTTCGCATTTCGTAATCTGGGACACATTCACAAGACCTATCTTTCCAAACGTGCAACCGGCAAACCGTCGTTCTTTCCAATCTCATTGGCCTCAATCGACTCGTCTCGTGGAGACTCTTCATGGTATCTGCCAGTCAGCTATGGACGCGGGTTCGTGACACCCCTCGTCAAAAATCGTGGGGACCAATGACCGCGTCGATTCTCGGCACCGGCGCATTCGCTCCGGGGAACGTCGTCGACAATGAAAGCCTGGTGGCTTCGCACGGAATTGACACCACGCCGGAATGGATCGCGTCCAAGACGGGTATCCTGGAACGTCGATTCGCGGCTCCTGAAACAACCGCGTCCGACCTGGCAACAGAAGCAGCTCTGCGTGCTCTTGAGCAAGCGGGAATGCCGCCATGCGATGTCGACCTTTTCATCGTGGCGACGTCGACGCCTGACTTCACGATGCCATCCACCGCGTGCCTGGTTCAGGAGAAGCTTGGTACAGAAGGCGCGATGGCGTTTGACATTAGCAATGCCTGCGCGGGATTCGTCACGGCGCTCGACATCGCCGCCAGATGCCTGCAAACAAACACGGAAACGGCGGTCGTCGTTGGTGTCGACATCGGCAGCCGGCTTGTCGATCCGAGCGACCGTACAACCTCGGTGTTCTTCGGCGATGGAGCCGGGGCAGTTGTGCTGAGTTCTGAAGGAAGCGGTCAGGTACTGGCTTCCCGAGTTCAGTCACGCGGCGACACCGAGTCTCTGAACGTGCCCGTCGGCGGAACGATGACGATGAACGGAAAGGCGATCTGGAATTTCGCCACTGACGTTTTTCCCGACACCGTCCGCTATCTCTGCCGCAAAGCGAATGTCCCGGTTGACCAGATCAAGCTGCTGGTTCCTCACCAGGCCAACGAAAACATCATCCGTTGTGGAGCGGCCGAACTCGGCATCCCGATGGAACGAGTCGCCGTCAACATCGACCGCTACGGCAACACGCTGGCGGCCAGCATACCCATCGCCCTCGACGAAGCACTGTCTGACGGCCGTGCCTCACGTGGCGACTATGTGATGCTCGTCGGTTTCGGAGCGGGCCTCTCGTGGGGCGGTAACCTGCTGCGTCTGTAATTCTCCCAAAGTTCTCTGACATCCATGCCTCACTCGAGCATCGCCATGAACGCCATCCAAAGTCTGTGCAGCAAAGTCAGCAAGGCCAACGGAATCCGACGACAGTTCGGCATCAAGGCGATGCTGCAGCACGGCATCGATACCGTCGGCGGAAAACTGTTTGGTTTCGAGGCACTGACGCTGGTGTGGCTGCCCATCGACGAAATGAAGATCACGCTCGACCTGCCTGACGACACTCAGATGAGATTTCTGACTCCCGCAGAAGTTGAACTGTTTGCGCAGGATTCTGCCAACGACTTCGTCGAGTCCCACGTTGCCAAAGCTCACGCCGGCACCGACCTTTGTTTCGCAGCGCTGGTCGACGGACGGCTGGCTTCGTACGGCTGGTACACGCTCGGTCGAGCATTTTCGATCGGCGATCACGACATGTTGATGCGCGGACCTTCAAACGCCGCCTACATGCACAGCGGCTTCACGCATCCCGATTTTCGAGGCCGCCGGCTACACGGCATCGGCATGGGCCGAGCCTTGCAGGCACTCTCAGAACGAGGCGTTGACGCCTTGCTATCCGACGTCAACTGGGCCAATCACGCGTCCCTGAAGAGCTGCGCCCGCCTCGGTTACCAGATGCTGGGCAACCTCTATTCATTCGGCCTCGGTCGACACCGCTTGGTTTCCTCTCCGAAAGCCGCCCGAAGTCTCGGCGTCACTTTCGAACGATCAAACGAGCCCGAGACACTCCCCACCCAACCGGCATGCCGAGCCGCGTGATCTCAGCGGACGTCGCAGGATTATCGTTCGAGCCGTCACATGGCTGGTTGACACGTTACCAGCCGAGCGGCTCTCTTCGCCGCAGCCACTCGTCTGGAATGCCAGCCTGACCAACGGAAAGCGCGACAATACTGCCAACAATCGCGCACGTTGTGTCAACGTCGCCGCCGACGCGAGCAGTCGTCCACATGGCGTCGCAAAAATTGGTCAGATTGGCCGCTGCCATCCACAAGGAAAACGCGACAGTGTCCTGAGCAGCGACTCGGTCTCCGCATCCAAGTTCATTCGCAACGTCAAAGGCCCAACTGTCGAGCGGATGCTGTGCCGCTTGTTGAATGGTGCTGCGGACTTCGCTTTCCTGAACATGTTCGGCAACCCAGGCCAACATTTCAGCCGGGCTCTCGATCCTTCCGGACGAGGTCCATCGCAACGCCCAACCTGCCGCAAGTGCTACGGCAACAGCTCCAGCAATCCCCTCAACATGAGAGTGGGTGACTTCTGCCGACAGGATTGTCTGCTCGATGGTGGCATCGACATCGTCTGCGAACCATGCTCCGAGAGGGCCGGTTCTCATTGCTCCACCGTTGCCAAACGATCCCTGCCCACCGAATAAATCCTGACTGGCAGTTTCCCACTTGGCTCCTCGATCGATCTGACTCAACAGATCCCGGGCTCCCGCTCCGTAACCACGTCCTGGTTCCGCGATGTACCGATCGGCAAACGTGCGAGCCAGGTCGTCCTGATCGATGATGCCGTGGCTCTCCAGGACCTGAATAATGGCCATCGCCATTTCTGTGTCGTCGGTGTAGTGCCAGGGAGCGTCCGGAAGGTTGTCCGTTGTCGCTGATTCCACGACCCACGGATAAAAGAACCGTTGCCCATCGCCAACCGACAATCCATCAAGCGACAATCTGGCGCGCTGCGAGGCCTTCGTGAATTCTTCCGAACTATCCATCCTGGGATTCTCAATTGCTAAAGACAACGTCGGTGCTGACCATTGCGTCGCGGGTGTCGGTTACTGAGAGCAGCCAGATTGTGGCCGTGTCGGGAACGGTGGCCGAAATTGTTTTCCCGTCGAGAGTCGCTGGCACGCTGGTCCAGTTTCGATCCGCCAGACGACCGTCGTCGGTGGTGTAGTGAAGTTGTGCCTTCTTCAGTTCGAGCGACGCCTCGACACCGACGGTGGCTTTGCCGTCGCTGATTTGAGGTTTCCCAAGTTGTGGTAAGGGTTCGGTGCCGAGCAGGTGGTGGTCGATGAAACGACCAATCTCGTTCGGAGCCCAGCCTGGCTGATGACCGTGTCGCATCTTCACTTCGATGCGGATCTGCTTTGGACCCTTCACAAGACCATAACTCCGAGAGTAACTGACCAGTGGATAGTGAATATCGTTGGTCCCGTTCACGAAGAGGATGGGAACTCGGCATTTCGGTAACCAGGCTGACGGATCGTACGTCTTGATCCACAGGCTTCGTTTCTCAGGCGAAAGCTTGTCGATCGCGGGCCGCTGGACGGACTCTCCGTCATAGAGAAACCCGCAGCCGTAAACCGGCACGGCCGCTTTGAAACGGTGGTCGACCGACGCCACGAGGCACGTCATGTAGCCTCCCCAGCTGATTCCGGTCACCGCAGTTCGCTCGGCGTCGACTTCCTTGAAACTGCGAATCAGCGAATGAGCACGAATCACCGCCGGCACCGAATGGTGCTGCCAGTCGTCCGTTGGATCGTCACCGACGTTGGAAAACTTCTCGACATGTCCATGTTCCGGGCCGCCATATTCCAGACGAGTACGATCTCCCGACCGACTGAACCCGCTGATCAACTCACCGGTTGCCGGGTCGAACTTCGGAGCCGGCGGTCGGCGACCGGAAAGGTCCATTGCGATCGCCGCGTAGCCTCGCTTCGCCCACAGCCACGTCCACTGCGCGAAGGCCGTTCCACCGCCGCCGTGAATTAAAACGACGGCAGGCAGGTTCTTATCTTTCGAAGTGTCGCCACTGATTGTTCCAGGCGTTGCATAGAACGCGAAGACGTCGGTCGTCTGACCTTTGAATTTCTCATTCTCATAAGTGAGCGACCTGATCGGACTGGAATCGTCCAGCCACTTCATCGCGGGTGGCGAAGTCAGTTTCTCCAAAGGCCATAGATCGTCCGCGTGAGACCGGCTTGAAACGCTGGCGATAAACAGGCTGACGACGGCAGCAACACAGAACGAGAATCGTGACATCGGGTATGCACCTTTGAATGTGAATCGGAATCTGAGCGGCTATTCTGCGCGGTCTGATGACGTCCTTCCATCATCCTGCAAAGAATGCTCAGCAAAATGTCAGCGGCTGACCGAGAGAAATGGAACGAGAAGTATTCTCGACAACCGTCGCTGGCGGATGCGCAGCCGGACGAATGGCTGATCGAGGCGTGCGAAACGATTGCCCACATGACAACTGATGACGAGCCACGAAAACGAGCTCTCGATATCGCGTGCGGACTCGGTCACAACTCGGTCTGGCTGGCTCAGCACGGCTGGAATGTCGACGGCGTGGATGTGTCGCCCTCCGGTCTGACACTCGCTCAGCAACACGCAACGGAGCTTCGCTGCAAAGTTAGCTGGCTCGAAGCAGATCTCGATGACTGGCAACCCGCGGAGGACTCGTACGACCTGACGATCGTATTTCGGTTTCTTGACCGCGTGACAGTTCCTCGAGTCGTTAACGCCGGACTTCGGGCGGGCGGATGGTTGATTTACGAAACATTCGCCGCTGGCCAATTGGATCGACCAGACGGTCACATCCGAAATCCAGCATTCACGCTGGCTCCTGGCGAATTACCAAAACTGTTCCCCGACTTCGACGTGATCAGTTTCCGGGAAGACAGCCTCGATGATCGGACTGTCCAACGAATGCTCGCTCGGCGGCAATAGCCGCATGAAGCAATTACAGTCTGCACTCATCCAACTTCGCGGGCATAAACATCTGACACGAGGAACCACGCCATGCAAATCTGGGTCGACGCCGACGCCTGTCCCGGCGAGATCAAGGAGTTGCTGTTTCGAGCGGCCGAACGGACGAAAACCAAAGTGACGCTCGTCGCCAATCAGCCGATGCGTACGCCGCACTCGGATTTCATCGACAGCATTCGCGTGGAATCGGGGCCGGACGTGGCTGACCAGAAGATCGTTGAACTTGTTGAGCCCGGAGATCTGGCCATCACCGCAGACATTCCGTTGGCGGCGTTCGTCGTCGAAAAAGGCGGACAGGCGCTCGATCCACGCGGCGAGCTCTACACCAAAGCCAACGTCGGCGCTCGGCTGGCGGCCAGAAATCTCATGGACGAACTCCGTGGAGGTGGTGAAATCACGGGCGGCCCATCAAACTTCAGTGCCAAAGACAAACAGGCCTTTGCCAATCAGCTCGACCGATGGTTGACCGCGGCACAGCGATCACTCGGCTGACGAAATTTTCCGACAACATTTTTCTCACAGCCCAATTTCGAGATTCATCTTCATGACCAGAACCATGACACTCGCCAGACTCGCTGTTCTCTTCCTGCTGACTTTGACCGTGCAGCCTGTCGATGGCGCAACGAAGTCGGCGACTCCCAACATTGTCGTCTTCCTTGTCGACGACATGGGGGTCATGGACACGTCGCTGCCGTTCCTGACTGACGCCGACGGAAATCCAAAGCGGTACCCGCTCAACGATTTCTACCGAACGCCGAGCATGGAACGGCTCGCCGCTCGCGGAATTCGATTCAATAATTTTTACGCGATGAGCGTCTGCTCGCCGACACGCATCTCGATCATGACCGGCCAGAACGCGGCCCGGCACCACGCAACCAACTGGATCAATCCCAGAGCAAACAATCGAGGTCCTTTCGGGCCGCCTGATTGGAACTGGCAGGGACTGACGAAAGAGAGCGTCACGCTGCCGAGGATTCTCAGTAAGGCAGGCTACCAGACCATCCACGTTGGCAAAGGCCACTTCGGAGCCGACACATTCCCCGGTTCCGAACCGTTGAACCTTGGATTTAACGTCAACGTCGGCGGAGCGTCTTTCGGCGCGCCAGGCAGCTATTACGCCGAGAAGAACTTTGGTCTGGGCACGAAGCGAGCACACCACGCCGTGCCGCATCTCAAGAAGTATCACGGCTCCGGAACGTTTCTCACCGAAGCGCTGACGATCGAAGCCAAGGTTCGAGTCACCAGCGCCGTCCGAGCGAAGAAGCCGTTCTACCTCTACATGTCGCACTACGCGGTGCATGCACCGTTTGAGTCCGACCCGCGCTTCGCCGCGAATTACGCAGACTCAGACAAGCCGAAGAATGCTCAAGCATTCGCCACACTGATCGAAGGCATGGACAAGTCGCTTGGCGATCTGCTCGACCATCTGGAAGAGCTGGGCGTTTCTGACAACACGCTTGTTCTGTTTCTCGGAGACAACGGCTCCGACGCGCCGCTCGGTCATGAGCACGCCGTCGCTTGTGCCACGCCGCTGCGAGGTAAAAAAGGTGCCCACTACGAAGGCGGCATGCGCGTTCCTTTCATCGCTGCCTGGGCGAAGGCCAGCTCAGACAATCCAAGCCAGGCGAAACTGCCGATCGCTGTCGGCTCCCTTCAGAGTCAGACGGCCAATGTCACGGACCTGTTTCCGACGATCCTCAGTCTCGCCGGACAGCAGAAGCCAGGCGATCACACTGTCGACGGCTCGCTTCTGAATACCTTGCTGACGGGCAAAGCGGACAAGTCGCGAAAGGAAGAATTCCTGATGCACTATCCGCACGCGCCCCACCGCAGTGACTACTGGACGTCTTACCGCAACGGCGATTGGAAAGTCATTTACCACTATTACCCGTCGAACGATTCGGAAGACTCACGATACCAGCTTTACAACCTGGCCGACGATCCGTTCGAATCGACCAACCTGGCCGACTCGAAGCCCGACCAGTTAAGAGCTTCGATGAAGGGGTTGATCGCCGGAATGAAGAATTACCAGGCTCAGTACCCGGTCGATAAAGCCGACGGTACGACGCCGGTGTTGCCGATCCTGCCGTAGCAGGAAAGCGGCGGTCTTCGTCATTCCCGCGCAGCCGCGAGTTTGTCGCATTCGTAGGGTGTGA
>JBLFXD010000016.1:0-20349 GCA_047611045.1 Planctomycetaceae bacterium
ATTGCAGGGTGTGACAAGTGGAGCGAGTCAAACGGCTGGTGTGCCGGCGCGGGCAGCTTTCGTGTCACCAAAGCGGGAACAAAGCTCGGAAGATCTCCGCGCCGGCACACCGCGAATTTCCAATCGACCCGCTGGTCACACCCTACGTAGAAACCACAATTGAGTGCGATTCCCCAATGGCGCCGCTGTTATTTCAACTTGATCGGTTCCAGCGAAAGTCGTTGATAAACCGGCAGCTTTCGGTAGTAAATTTCCAGCGTCATTGCGGCCAGGCACGTCGCAAAATGCCGCCCGCCTTCCTGGTGTCCGGTGCTGATCCAACTGCCTGATTGGTGACCTTCTTTGGCCTGAAGCCCCACCAGCATGTCGCGAGTCTTGTCGTTCCACTGAGTCCAGAGTTTCTCGCCATCTTCTTCTTTGTCGTCGCCCCATGCAAAGATCGCCTGGGTGGCGTAATAGTTGTAATACATTTCGCCGAGGCTCGGTCCCTGAGTGCCAAGGTAAACCACGCTCTCCTTCAGCGCTTTGGATCGAGTTCCCCCGGTGTACATCCGGCAGAGCGTGCCGATGGCCGTCGTCGACTTTTTGGGAGCCTCGCCAGCTCTGTAGGCATATCCCGAGTTCGACTTAACGGCGTTCAGATAACTATTGATCCCGTTCCACGTCGCCGACGGGGCCACGACTTTTTCTGACCTGCCGCTGATTAAGGCCATGACCTGCCAGCCGAGGATGGACGTATCTCCGGCCGATTTTGGTTGATAACCCCAGCCGCCACCCTTCGGATCCTGGTGAAACGCCAGGTAGTTGACCGTCAGTTGGCAGGCGTTCTGTAGGACGTCGCCGAGGTTCTTCAGGTCTTTGTACTTGATCTCGTTTCCTGCCGGATCAATAAACCGGACGGTCTTATCTTTCTTGATCATTCGCATCAGCACGCGGTCAATCGCCAGAGCTTCGCACAACGCAGCCGTCGCCAGACCGTGCTGGTAGATGCCGCCGTTGCCGGTGTCGCCACCTTTGAGATCCGCGAATCCTGCCTGATCGATGTTGAGACTCTTCAGCAGGAATTGAAGACCTCGACGGATCGTTTCCGCTCGCGGCCCATCGGCGAACGTGTAACCGGCTCCGAAGTAAGTCAGCAGAGCGGCTCCGGTGGCTCCGGTCCGGCCCTCGTAGGTTCCGGAATTCGCGCATGTGCAACCTGGAGTGAACGAGTGATTGAACCCCCAGCCGCCGTCTTCCGCCTGATGCCGACCCAGCCAGTCCAGAGCCGCTTCAACCGCTGCTTCGCTGGAAGGTGTTCCGCCAAACATGCCGATCGCTTTCGATCGAGCCCCCATCGCTCCAGCAGTCGCCGCTCCCGACGAAGTCATACCGCCGCCTTTGGACTCTTCGGCAGCGACAGCCTCACCGACTCCGGTGTCGAATTTGATATTCAGAGTTTCCGGCGACAGGTCGACGTCGGCCAACTGCGTGACCGCCAGCATCTCCTGCATCTGATTCACGTCGTCTGATGCTTCCGCCGCGTCGCTCGGCATCTCCAGTTCGACCGGGGGTCCCTCTTCTTCGGCTTCCAGATCAGAGTCGCTGATCACCGACGAAATGACGTGCGTGACTGGTTTGTCCGACGACGCAAACACCACGTTCCACAGAATGAGCACCAGAATCGCATGTAACAATGTGCTCGCGCCGTACGATCGCATGAACCGATCGATCTGGCGTCTCGTCGGAGCGTGCAGCGCGATCAACAGCTTCAGCTTCTCAACTCCTTGAGCTGAAGTCAGAGCCAGCTCAAGCTCCAACTGACGCTCAGCTTCAGCGTCGCCCGGTTCCTCAACCGCGACGTCAGCCAGGTCAGCGACGGTTTCGTCCGCCGTTCCGATTTCCGAAGCCGCTCCCGTCTCCGTCCCCGCACTGTCGACTTCCACAGGCGGCGGCGGCTGCGCACTCGCGACTTCGATTTCGCCAGCTGGAGTTGTTGATCGTGGCTCGTTCGACGCTTTCGCTGCCGGCCCGACAGCCTTGGCGTCCGGCTGCGAAGAGGCCGCTGCCGGCGGCGACGGTAGACTTCCGTCGGGGTCCGCGATCAAATCACGAAAGCCGTCCTGAATCGCTTCTGCCACGTCCTCGATCGGAATCTCAAAGACTTCGTCGCCGTTCGAGACGATCGTCAGTCCCCGCTCGCGAGGCAGGTAAAAGCCATCGTCCAGCGCATCAGCAAGATCCTCAGCGGGAATTTCGAAGAAGTCCTCGCCGTTCGAAATGATGACCGATTCACTATCCGCGTGAGACAAGCCGCTCTCCGGAAATCTATTTTGAAGGCGCCCGCCTCAGGTTCTGTGGAGTAATTTTACAACCCGACTTTACCAGGAATTGTTCGCAACTTCTTCTGACGAAACCTCGAATTCTCAATTGCCGGTAAACATTGTGCCCCAGGGCCGTGCAGTCCGATTCTGTAAATGTTCGGAAATTTGTTTCGTGATCAATTTCTTCCGCTTCGAGTCGCTCCCGCCCCGCTCCGTTGCGATGATGCCGTCGGGTTTCGTACCGTTGATCTGTCCGAGTTCGCGGTCACTCCTGAATTCGGGACGCCAAGCCCGCACTCGGTCAATCACATCGCCGAATCAAATCACAAAATCGACACTTTTACTCTGACTGAACCGCCAAATGCCTGATCACCCACCCGTCGGCATCGACCTTGGAACGACGTTCTCAGCGGTCGCTCATCTGGACTCGGACGGTCGTCCCTGGACGATCCTCAATTCCGACGGCGACCTGACTACTCCCAGCGTGGTCTACTTCGACACCTCCGGAGCCGTCGTCGGCAAAGAAGCCGTCGCGGCGGGCGAGTTTGAACCCGCCCGGCTGGCACAGTTCGCCAAACGCGACATCGGCGAAGCTGCCTTCAGCAAAGAAATCCGAGGTCAGCGGCTTCCGGCCGAAGTTCTGCAGGCGGTCATTCTGAAGAGACTCAAGAACGACGCGGAGCTGAAACTTGGTGCCATCAAGAAAGTTGTCATCACAGTCCCGGCCTTCTTCAACGAACCGTGCCGCAAAGCGACTCAGGATGCAGGACGACTCGCCGGTCTGGAAGTTCTCGACATCATCAACGAGCCGACGGCGGCCGCGATCTGTTTCGGAATTCAGCAGGGATTTCTCAGCGACGACGGCACCAGTCGCGGGCAGGAAAAGATCCTGATCTACGATCTCGGCGGCGGCACGTTCGACGTCACGCTGATGGACATCGACGGAAAGAAATTCACAGCCCTGGCAACAGCCGGAGACGTTTATCTGGGCGGAGTCGACTGGGACGATCGGCTGGTCATTCATCTGGCGGAGGCGTTCCAGGTCGAGCACGGCGTCGACCTGTTTGGAGATCCGATCGCGCGGCAGATGCTGATGCAGAAGGCTGCTGAAACCAAACACTCGCTGTCGACGCGCGAGTCCGTCACCGTCTTCGTCAGCTACGAAGGCCGACGACTGAAACACGAAGTGACTCGGGCGACGTTTGAAGAACTCACCGCGGACCTGCTCGACCGAACGCTGATGACGGTCAACAAGCTGCTGCGCGAGGCGAAGGTCGAGTTCAAAGATCTGACTCGGCTGTTGCTGGTCGGCGGCTCGACTCGGATGCCGGCTGTGACCGAAATGCTCGAACGCGAAACCGGTCTGCAGGCTGACCGCTCCTTGTCGCCGGACGAGTCCGTCGCGCACGGAGCCGCGATTTACGCCGGCCTGCTGATGAAGACGGGAGCGGAGCGGATCAACGGCATGTCCGTGACCAATGTCAGCTCGCACGATCTGGGCATCCTCGGCGTCGAACGCGAAACCGGACGCAAGCGCCGCAGCACGATGATCCCTCGCAACACTCAGCTTCCGGTCAAAGCTCGCAAGACGTTCCCCACGTTACGCGACAATCAGCGCAGCGTCGAAGTCAACGTGATCGAAGGCGGTGACTCCAGCGGCAACAACTCGACAGCCATCGGAAAGTGTCAGGTGAAAGGGCTGCCGGAGAATCTGCCGGCAAAGACTCCGGTCCAGGTGACGTTCAAGTATGGATCCGATGGGCGACTGACGGTTCAGGCAAGTCTGCCAACAATTGGTAAAGACGCCGAGATGACGATCCAACGCGCAGCCGGTCTGAGCGAAGAAGCGATTGCCAAATGGCTCGAACTGGTCGAGTCAGGACTCCCGGATTCATCCGTCGAAACTCCCGCCGCCGAGTCCGCCCCCGCAGCATCTGACACTCAAACGAAGACAACGCCCAAACCTTCGGCGGTCGCTGAGCCGCAGCCTTCGGAGCAAGTAGTAACACCTGTTGAATCCGAAAAAGCCCCGCCGGTGATTGAAGAGCCGCCGATCCAACCGGCCGCCGTTCAGGAGCCCGCGATCCAGACGCCGGTTATTCAGGAGCCAGCTGCAGAAACACCCGCGATCGAATCGCCGGTCGCTGAGGAGCTGGCTGAGGCCGACGAACTGGCTGACGAAGGACAAGTCGACGACGAAGACGATTTTGACGAAAGCGAACTGGCCGACGAAGAGTACGAAGACGAATTAATGGCGGACGAGTCCAGCGACGAAGAGTCTGCAGGCGGAGATGCCACCCCACAATTCTTCATGCCGGCAGATGACGACGAAGACGAACTCGACGAGGCTGAGGAAGAGTTCAACTTCCCTCAGATCGACGTCGCGGCGCCCACCGTCACCGAGCCCGCTGCCCCGCCGGCTGATGAGGCTGCCGATCCGTCTGCCGACCCACCAGAAGAAACGCCGAAGAAGAAGTTATTTGGAGGCTGGCGATCCCGCGCGAAGAAGCTGTCCGAGTGATCGTCGAGCTGTCTGGTCGATGCTGTTTCGGTGATGTGCAGGTTTCGATACTCTGAGGGACCAATTTTTCCCGCCGCCAGCAGGAGCGTCCGTCTCCTCCCTCCCAGAATTTGCCCAGCCACAGCACTATGAGAACCGCTCTTGCCGTTGCTCTGTTCTCCCTGTTTTTCAACGCCTCGTCGAGCGGCGCCGAGGAAGCGGTACGGGCCGAGTTTGAGAAGAACGTTCGGCCGATCCTTCAAAAATTCTGCGTCCGCTGTCACGGCCCGGAAGAGCAGAACGGGCGGATCAGGTTTGACACGCTCTCAACGGATCTGATCAAAGACCGAGCCGCCGCCGAAGACTGGCATGAATCGCTCAACGTTTTGAACCGAGGAGAGATGCCACCCGAAGATGAGCCGCAGCCCTCCGTCGAGCAACTGAGACTCCTGACCGGCTGGATGCGGACGTCGATCGACGCTGCCGTGAAAGCTCGACGAAGCACAGGCGGTCTGACCGTCATGCGGCGGCTCAATCGGACCGAGTATCAAAACACGATGCGCGATTTGCTCGACTTTGAGATGGACTACGTGCGGGATCTGCCGCCGGAAGGACTCTCCCCGGACGGTTTTCGCAATAACGGGCTGTCGCTTCGCATGACCGGAATGCAGCTTGAGTATTATCTCGAATCCGCCCGCAAGGCGCTCGACCGAGTGATCGTCACGACGCCCGAGCCCGAAGTCTTTCATCACGAATTTGACAAGACCAACCATCGCAAGTGGCTGGGCAACCCGACCTTCGCTGACAACCGTCTCGATCGATTCAGCATTTTCCTGGCCCGGATGGAACCGGACTATCCCGAAGTCGGCGACTTCCTTGTTCGAGTGAAAGCCCACGCTGAGCGAAAGGAAGGTTTCGGATTTCCTCGCATGAAGGTTTCAATCGGGTACCGACCCGACACGAAGATCATCCTGACGACGGCTCTGGAAACGGATGTCAAATCGTCGGAGTCAGAACTCTTCGAAATCCGCGGCCGCATCGAAAATTTTCCGTTGCCGTTTCGTGGACAAAGCAAGTACCCCGGCCTGGTGATCCGCATCGAAAACGTCTACGACGACGGCAATCCTTCGCCGAAGCAGCAGACGAAAAAGAACGACAAAGGGAAAGACGTCAAGTTTTACCCCGAGGAACCCGACTACCCGAAACTGTTCGTCGAATCCGTCACTTTCGACGGTCCGGTGTTTGAAACCTGGCCGCCGGCGCATCATCGCCGAATCCTGTTTGAATCCGAACTTCGCGAGACCGACGAACCAGAATACGTCCGGCAGGTTCTGCAACGATTCCTCAAGCGAGCGTGGCGGCGACCGCCAACCGACGCCGAGATCGACAGTTTTGCAAAGTTTTTCGACTCGCTGCGTGAAGACTTTCCGGTTTTCGAAGAGGCGATGCGCGAGACGCTCGCGTTGGCGTTGATCAGTCCGGACTTTCTTTATCTCGCCGAACCAACTGGCAAAGAGAAACGAAGCCTCACGAGCTGGGAACTGGCAACTCGGCTGTCTTATTTTTTGTGGAGCTCGATGCCGGACGACGAGCTGCTGGAACTCGCCGAGTCGGGCGAGTTGCTGAAGCCGACCGTGCTGACCGCTCAGGTCGACCGCATGATCGGCGACGATCGTGCCTGGCAGTTTGTTGATCAGTTTTCCGATCAGTGGCTGAATCTCGGCGGCATGGATCGAGTGGCGATCAGCCAGCACTACTACCCGGATTTCGATGTCGATCTGAAGCCGCACATGCGGAATGAAACGCTGCACTTCGTGATGAAGCTGCTGCGTGAGAATCTGAGTGCCCGCAACTTCGTCGAGTCCGACTTCGTCATGTTGAACGAGCCGCTCGCCCGGCACTACGGAATCGAAGGCGTTTCTGGTTACGACATTCGTGCGGTGCCGTTGCCGCCCGAAAGCGATCGCGGCGGGCTGCTCGCTCAAGCGAGTATTCTCCTGACGAATTCGACCGGCGAAGACTCGCACCCGATTAAACGCGCCGTCTGGCTTCGTCGTCGGCTGCTTGATGATCCGCCAGCTCCGCCGCCGCCGAACGTGCCGGAACTCGCCACCGACAAACCGGACTTCGCGAAACTTTCGATCCGCAAACAGCTGGAAGTTCATCTCGAAGATCCCGCCTGTGCAAGCTGCCATCGGGACATCGACCCCTGGGGCATCGCTCTGGAAAACTTCGACGCGGTCGGTCGCTGGCGGGACGAAATTCGACGCGCCGAATCGGGGAAGAAATCGTTCGTGACCTTGCCGGTCGATCGTCAGACGGAGCTGCCGGACGGGACGCAAATTGCCAGTCCGAATCAGCTCAAGCAATATTTGCTGGAGAAACGTGGGGGAGAATTCGCTCGAACGATCGTGACAAAGCTGTTGGTCTGGTCGCTGGGAAGGTCTCTGGATTTGAGCGATGAGCCCGACATTGCTGCATTGACCGACCGTTTTGTGCAGAATGATCTCAAGTTGCGCGACCTGATCCACGAGATAGTGAAGAGCGATCCGTTTCTGACGAAGTAGCCAATTCAGCAATAGCGTTTAATTGTTAAGTCGGAGTCCTGCGATGAAATCATGGCATCTTGATCGTCGAATGTTTCTCAAAGGCGCAGGCGTCGCTTTGGGATTGCCCTGGCTCGACTGCATGGCCGCTGAACAGAAGGCGCAGAAACAGGAATCGCCCAAACGATTTTGCGCGTTCTACTTTCCGTTCGGTGTGGGTCTTCCCCAGGCCGACAGTGATCAGGCGAAGTGGAACTGGTTTCCCGAGGGCGAAGGTCGCGACTTCAAGTTCACCGAAAGCCTCAACCCGCTGGAACCGTTGCGTGATTCCGTGTCGGTGCTCGGCGGACTCTCGCACCCGCACGGCCGCGGCATGGGGGGGCACGATACCGGCGACATTTTTCTGACAGCCAACGAACTGCGAGGTCGCTATTTCAAGAACGGCGTGTCGGTTGATCAGGTGGCCGCGGCGACGATCGGCAAGCAAACCCGGTTCTCTTCACTGGTCATGTCGACAGACGGCGGCGTGGGCGAGCCAACTCGCACGAGCACTCTTTCATTCAGCCAGAACGGGCACCCGATTCCGGCCATCAATCAGCCGCAAACAATTTTCGATCGGCTGTTCGGAACCGGCGACGCCGGCGTCAAGCAGCAACGTCGCCAACTCCTCAGCGCTGGGAGCATGCTGGATCGAGTGCTCGATCACTCGCGATCGATGCGGCGGCAACTCGGAGCTCAGGATCGGCAGAAGATGGACGAGTATCTGGCGTCCGTTCGGCAGATCGAAGAACGGGTGAAACGGTCGCAGGCGTGGCTGACGATGCCTCGCCCCGAGTTGACTGACGAGGACCGGGCACTCCTGCATCTTGAATCGGACGACGAAGCACCCAACGAGTACATCCGCACGATGTACGATCTGATTTACCTGGCGTTCCGCACGGATTCGACGCGACTGGCGACGTACCAGATTGCCAGCATGGGCGACTTCACGACGAAGGGGATGAAGTTTCCGCAGTTGCTCGGTTTCAACGGAACGTTGCACAAGCTCGCGCACGGCTGGAACAAACCCGAAGGTGCGGAAGACCTCGGCAAGTGGGACCAGTTCATGGCTGGACTGTTCGCTGACTTCCTGAAGCGGCTGCAGTCGGCTCCGGAAGGCGAAGGCACGCTGCTGGACAACACGATGGCGTTTTACGGAAGCAGCAACAGCACGACTCACAACAACTCGAACTACCCGCTGCTGTTTGCCGGCGGAAACGGACTCGGCGTGCAGCACAACCAGTTCCTGAAGTTCGACGATAAAACTCCGCTGTCCAACCTGTTTGTCACCGTGCTCGACCGGCTGGACGTCCCCGTCGAATCCTTCGTCGACAGCTCGGGCGAGATGTCCGAAGTTCTCGCGTGACCTGAACTCGATGATTCGCGAATTCTGAAGACAAAAAAAGCCCGGCCTCGGGAAGAGGTCGGGCTTTAACTCTTTCAGTCGTGACGTTCTGCCGGAGTCGTCGGTGGAATTCCGTTTGACGAAACGCTCGTCGCTTACTTCAGGAGCTTGTCGAGATCCTTGAGGACGGCAACGGTGCTGTCCTTGTTGAACTTGCCTTTAGCAAAGGCATGGTTCGAAGTAATTGACCGGCCCTTCCACAGGAGGACAGTCGTTTCAGCGTCCTTCGAGATTTTGTATTTCTCAGGACCAGCAACTCCGTCGAACATTGTCAGAGGCACCGTCTTGATTTTGTGCTTCTTCGCAAGTTCCGTCAGCTTCTTTTCATCGGCATCCGGGTCGTTAGTCAGCAAAACGACAAACGACTTCAGATCCTTGTCTTTGTTCTTCGCAACAGCTTCATCAAGCTTCCTGACCAGACCGGTCAGGTCGTCCGAAATCGCACGCGTGAAGATCACGGCGACGGGACGATTTCCGTATTTTCATCTATAGCAGAGTGATTTGCCCTTCGATGGGCCCGTGACGTCTTTCACCAGGAAGAACCCGGCGTGTTCGCCAAGCTGCAGCCCGGATTTTACATCATCAGCCGCAAAGCCGACTGCGGAAGCCGCAGTCATTGCTAGAGCGACGGACGACACCAGAAGCCTGTTCATGGTTGTCTCCAATCTGTGAACGAAAAATCGACTCCGGCAGGAGTCTTTGAAACGCCAGAGTAGTCACTCCGACAATGGTTTGACTACTGACCGTGAGGAATGGTCGCACGCAGACGGAAATCGCACCGTGCTGTATTTCACAAATCAGGTCGCCGACTCAAGTTCTTCCTGAAGTTCGCACCAGCGTTCTTCGGCGGTGGCGAGTTCTTCCGTCAGGCGAGTGACTTCTTCGTGCAGCCGCATGGCTTCGTGAGGATCGGTTTCCTGCAGGAGCTGCGAGTTGAACTCGTTCTTTTCCTTGTCGAGGCGGGCGATCAGCTTTTCGTTCTTCGACAACTCTTTGCGAACTTTGCGTTCATCGCGAATCGGTGCCTTCGGAGCTAGCGTCTTCTGCAATCCTGGAGACGCCTTCGACGTGGCGTGCCTGGCCCGTTCCCCTTCTTCGATTTCGCGATTCACCGCGTAGAGATAGGCGTTGTAATCGCCGCCGTAGTTGGTGACGTGGCCGTCGCGAACTTCGATCACGCTGGTCGCGATGCGGCTCATGAAGTGCCGATCGTGGCTCGTGAAGATGACCGTGCCTTTGTAGTCGAGCAGCGCTGTCGCGAGTGCTTCGATCGTGTCGACGTCCAGATGGTTGCCGGGTTCGTCGAGAATCAGAATGTTGTGCTCGTTGAGTAGAATGCCTGCCATGCAGAGCCGAGCACGCTCGCCGCCGGAAAGCACGGAGATCTTCTTTTTGACCGCCGCCCCCTTGAACAACATCGCGCCGGCGACTTTCAGAATCGACTGCATCGAGGTGCCCGGCAGAGCGTGATAGTCAAGGTAGCCCTGCACGGTCTCGTTGGGCGGAAGCGTGGTGTAGACGTGTTGAGCGTACGTGCCGATGTCGCAGCCGTAACCCCACTTCACGTTACCGGAAACCGGATCGAGCGAATCGACGATTGTGCGCAGGAACGTCGTCTTGCCCTGTCCGTTGTCACCGACGATGGCCGCTCGTTCGCCATGTTCGATCTCGACGTCGATTCCGGTCGCGACGGTGTGGTCGGGATAGCCGATCGAAAGGTTCTGGCATCGAACAGCCGGCCCGCGTCGAGGCTCGACGACCGGAGTCCGGATGAAAGCGTTTGGTTCGTCGGCTTCGATTTCTTCCGTCTGCAACCGCTCAAGTTGCTTCGCTTTTGAACGTGCCTGAGACGCCGTGTTGGCGTTTGCGCGATTCTTATCGATGAAACGCTGCAGTTGTTTTTGCTTGGCAACGATCCCGGCGTTTGAACGTTCGACCCGGTCCCGCTGCTCAGCAACCTTCTCGAGGTACGCGTCGACCTTGCCGGGGTAAAGCGTGAGGATGCCACGATCAAGGTCGAGCGTGTGGCTGCACGTCGCGTTCAGAAACGCTCGATCGTGAGAAACGATCAGGCAGGCCTCGCGGTAGTTGCGGAGAAAGTGCTCGAGCAGAATTTGAGTACGCAGGTCGAGAAAGTTCGTCGGTTCGTCGAGCAGAAGCAGGTTCGGTTCGTGAAGGAGCAACGCTGCCAGTTTGACTCGGGTCTGCCAACCGCCGGAGAGTTCTTTGACGGGGCCTTCGAGGTACGCGCCTTTCAGTTCGAACTCGCCCGCGACTTCGCCGCACTTCCAGTCCGGCTGTTCACTGTCACGCATCAGAAAGTCGAGTGCCGACTCGCCGGGTTCAAACGGGTCGTGCTGCCTGAGATAGCCGACTCGGAGGTGCGGGTGCCGAACGATTTCTCCGCGGTCGAGTTCTTCTTCGTCAAGAAGAATTTTCAGCAGAGTCGACTTCCCGGCGCCGTTGCGGCCGATGAATCCGACTTTCACATCTTCGATCAACGTCGCTTCGGCACTGTCCAGGAGCACCTGTTCGCCGTAGCTCTTATGAGCGTCCAGAATCTGCAGCAGCACAGCCATTTTACAATCCGGTCATCGCGTCAGAGGGTGAAGCGGCGGATAGTACGCAGTTGGCGCTGTGTCTTGAACCGATCGGGGTGAACTGAACAATGGCCGTGAGATTCGGGCACGCCCTGATCAGTATGTGGCGAAAATGCCACGAATCGATGCAATCGCGAAAAACGATTCCGGCGGCGCAACCCGACTGTGCGACACAGAAGGCCCGACTTTCCGGACCGGTGTGCGACTCAAACTTTGACAGAACCAGGGGCGCCTGCACAATTGGATGAATAACTCCGTGATCCGGTCGGAAGCTGAGCTTCAAAGTCTGTCTTTGAGGTCTCGCGTCGGCTGTTTCAACCAATCTCACCAGGCTGTCCGGGCCAGTTCCGCCTGCCATTGCTCTTCAGGAGACGGTCAATCCATGTCAACTTCCGTGACAGAGACCGAAGTCAACGACGCAGAAACTCCCGATCCGGATTACGATCCGTCAGTCGCGGACGTCAACATGCTGGAAGACAAACTGCCCGACTGGTTCCGACTTCCGGCGATCAGTTCGGGATTTACGTTTCTGATCGGCTTGACCTATTTTTTCTTTGATCGTCTGCAGCCAATCGCGCACACGGACGTGTGGGGGCATCTCTCGTACGGACGCCTGCTTTGGGAATCCGGAGCGTTGCCTTCGACGGAACCCCTGATGCCACTTTCGCATGGCGTGCCGTTCGTGAATTCCGCATGGCTGAGTCAGTTGATCGCGTACGCCGGGTATCTGGTTGTTGGCAAAGCGGCCATCACATTCCTCTTCGCCTTCTGCGTCGCTGCCGGGATGGGCGTCCTGACGCGTCGAATTTACAGCTACACCAACAGCGTGATGTTTGCTCTGGGCGGCTTTGCGTTAACGCTGTGGGTCGAGTACCAGCAGCTGGGAATTCAGCGTCCGCAGATTGTCGGCTTCCTGTTCTTTGCCATTCTGCTTTCGACACTGCTTCGGCGTGAATGGTCGAACAAAAACTGGTTTGTCGTGCCGGTCATGTTTGCACTCTGGGCGAACATGCACGGTTCGTTCGTCGTCGGACTGGGACTGCTCGGCTGCTTCGCGATCGGCCGCGGAGTCGACCTCATTCGCCGCACTGGCAAAACAGCAAGCCTGTTGCGTGACAACAAACTTCGTCGACTTGTCCTGCTGACAGAACTCGGAGCGGTGGCCGCCTTACTCAATCCGTACGGACTGAGTCTCTACGCAGAAGTTCTCAGCTTCGGAAGCAATCCGAACCTGCAATCGATTGTCGAATGGAAAACTCTGCACATTGGCCTGGCTCAGGGACAGGCTGCTGCCGTCGCAGGCTTGATACTCTTCATGGTCTACCGCATCAGCCCGCGCCGAGTATCGACTGCGGAAGTTCTCACACTGGCCGTCTTCGGAGCCGCCGCGTTGTGGACTTCGAGAATGCTCGTCTGGTGGGGGCCGCTGGCTGGCTGCTTCGCCGCGATTCACGCCGGAGCTGCATGGCGAAAATGGCAGGGCGGAGAAGCGGCTCCAGAACCTGCATCGCGAGCGAGCCTCTGGACGATCGTCACGATGGGCATTGTGTTTATCTTCTTCGAGCTTTCCCACGTCGGCACCGTCACGCTGGCCATGGCCGCCGGGAAAGACATCGAGAAAATCACCGACCGAGTTCCGGTCAGTCGCCTGACACCGACCGCCGCCGCAGGCTACCTCAAAGAGCATCCGCCAGAAGGCCTGGTTTTCAGCACGTACGAATGGGGCGACTACCTTATGTGGGCCGGCCCGAGAGACATGAAAGTCTTTGTCGCCTCGCACTGCCATCTTGTCCCGGAAGACGTCTGGAACGACTACATGGGCATCATCGAGATGCGGGGAAGCTGGTTGGCCATGCTAAAACGGTACGGCATCAACACGGTGGTCATCGATGAAGAATACCGCGAGCCGATGGTCATGCGTCTGCACGAAGACGAAGAATGGAAGCTGCTGTTCCGTCAGGACGGGCAGGCCATCTTTGAACGCGTCAATCCGATCGAGATTGATTCGAAGTCGTAGGTATCGCTCTGAAGTCGTGTTCTTCGTATTCGTTCTTTTGTTGCATATCCGGGCCGTCGACCTGGTTTCCTGAATCGGCAAGGCAATCATCATGAAGAAACAGCAAAGCTCGAAAATGACAGGCTTTCTGGCCGTTCAGCTGGTGACCTGCGGAGCGTTCGCTGCCGGGTGGCTGGCTCTCGCGCCGGCTCAGGCCGAACGATTCACCGAAGTTGTCACCGGCGAAATTAAATTCAGCCCGACGAAGATCGAACGGACTGAACCGCTCGTCATCAAGCCGCTGTACGACGATCCAGAAGTCGTCAGCGATGAAGAACTGGCGGCCGTCCTGATTCAGGTTCAGCCAAGGTTTCCCGCCGACAATCTGAAGCCGAACCACGTCGAACACGCCTTGCGAACATGGCATGTCGATGCCGAGTTCCAGGATCCCGCCGTGATGTCCGGAACTGACATGCGTGACCTGCTGCTCGACCACGGACGGTTTTTGCTTTCATGGGGACCGGACATTGCTCCGCTGCTCGAAGATCGTCCGACTGGTGTTTACGTCCGCTGGGGTCATGATCGCGGAGCCTCGGTCCATCACGACCATACTCTGGCCTGTTTGTCAGAAGCCGGCGTGCCTCTTGACCAGCCAGTGCGAAGTCCCGGTCGACCAAACGGCAATCTCAAACAGATGATCGAGCAGGCGATCTACGACTTCGATCTCGACGAACGTGAAACCGAATGGTCTGCGATGGGCTTCGGTCTGTGGTTGCCTCCGCAGAAAGAATGGGTCAACGGCAACCGTCGAAAACTGAACTTCGACATGATCGCGCGACGTCAGATGCGAGGTCACAAGACCTACGGAGTCTGCGGCGGAACTCATCGAGTGTACTCGCTGATGTCGCTCGTCCGGCTCGACGACGAATTCGACATTCTGTCGGACGAAGTTCGTGATGAAGCGATGACGTATCTCGGAAGCGTTCGGGACATCCTGCTCGTCACTCAGTACGAAGACGGTCACTGGCCGTACAACTGGCCGGACGGTGCCGACGCTCTCGAAAACCCGGAAGATTACGACTCGTATAAAGATGTCATTGCCACAGGCCACCATCTTGAGTGGTTGGCGATCGCTCCCAAAGAACTGCACCCGCCGCGGGAAATGATTCTGAAGGCGGCCGACTGGATCATCAAAAACACGACTTCGAAGACGAAGAAAGAGATCCTCAGCAACTACACTTTCTACAGCCACGTCGGCAACGCGTTGTCGCTGTGGCGAAAGACCCGAGCCCCCGTCTTCTGGAAGAAGTGGGAAGCCGAGCACCCGTTTAAGCCGGAAGGCTCTGACGAAGTCGCCGTGAACGACACAGCAGCCGATGCTCTGTCGAGTACCGACGCCGATCAGCCGGAAGCCGCTGAGAAGGAACCGACCGACGACACCGCCGCAGCAACCGCGAACGAAGAAGTCGCGAAGGTAGAGACCGACGTCGAGCCAAAGCCGTTGATCGTTCCACCCGAGCTCTAAAACTTCGTTTTGAAGAGTACGGCTAATCCAGAAGCCTGAAGCGATCATCTAGCCTTGCGTGAATCTCACAGAAACTGAGAATGGGGACTCGACTTCGATCTGCAAACGAACAAATCGTCGCTCACCATTCGGAATCCGAAGATGTCACGCACAAATCGCCGAACGTTTCTTGCCGCATCCGCAACCGGAATCGCAGGTCTGACAGGCGCAGGCCTCAATCCCGCACGGGGTGATGGCGCCGAGAACTCTGGAACAGGCGGCAAAGCAAAGTCGACGATCCTGTTCTTCCTTTGCGGCGGAGCGTCGCACGTTGACACGTGGGACATGAAGTTGAAGGCTCCGCTGGAGTATCGCGGCCCGTTCGAACCGATTTCGACCTCCGCGCCCGGCATCACGCTGTGCGAGCACTTACCGATGCTCGCGAAGCAGGCTCACCACCTGGCACTGGTCAATTCGGTCGGCTCCAGCGTCAACACGAACGATCACCACGCCGGCTACTACTACAATTTGACCGGCCACGAAGCTGACCAGAGCTTCCGCACGCTCGGCAATAACCGGACACCGTTTCCCGACGACTGGCCTTACATGGGCTCGGTGGTCGCTGCTCGCCGTCCGCCGCACGAATTTCTGCCGAACGCGATCTCGCTACCGCACATGCCCAGCCGGAAACCGTACACGCGACCCGGTCAGTTCGGGGCGAAACTGGGCGTGCAGTTCGACCCGATGTACCTGCTGGGCGATCGGAAAGAGCCCACAAAGTTCACGGCACCGTCGCTTGAACTTCAGGCGGGCATCGATACGGGTCGGCTGAAAACCCGAGGTCACCTGCTCTCGGCACTTGATGACGCTCGTCGAGACTTCGAATCATTCGCCGCCACCAGAACCTGGAACACTCAGACGGAACGCGCCATGTCGCTGCTGGCTTCGTCGTCGACAGCGTCGGCCTTCGACATCTCCAACGAACCCGAAGCCGTGAAGAAAAGATACGGCGACTCGGTCAACGCGATGAGTCTGCTGATGGCTCGTCGGCTGGTCGAAGTTGGAGTTCCGTTCGTAACCGTCTTCTGGCTCGGCCAGGGAATCGGCACCCCGCTCGCGAAGAAGTGCCGCAGCGCTGGAAGCTGGGACACGCACGGCAGCAACTTCGACTGCCTGAAAGAAAACTTGCTGCCCGAGTTCGATCAATGTTTCTCAGCGCTGATCGAAGATCTTTCAGACCGCAGCATGCTCGACGAAACGCTGCTGCTCATCACCAGCGAAATGGGACGCAAACCAAAGATCGGAGATCCCAGGTCCGGAGGCGTCACCGGAGCGGGCCGCGACCATTGGACTCACTGCCTGACCGACGTGATGGCCGGAGGCGGTATCAAAGGCGGACAGACTTACGGAGCAAGCGACCGCTTCGGCGAATACCCCGCTGACAACCCCGTCACGCCAGCCGACGTCACCAAGTCCGTCTACCACGCGATGGGCATCCACGATCTCGAAGCCACCGACCGAGAAAACCGCCCCTTCAACCTACTGCCCAAAGGCCAGGCCATCACCGAGCTGTTTTGATCGGTAGGTTTTGAGTGGCCCAATCACTTGCGTGCCGCAGACTCTACGCGACGGATCTCGTGGAATCTGGTCGGCGGATCTGATCCCCAACGCGTTTACTCCGTATTCCACTGCTGGATCGAGATAACGCAACAATCGGGGGACAGGCACGATGATCGACTTGAATCTTCCAGCAGGACGAGACGGCAAACCGCGTTCGTGGCTGATGTTCTTCTTGCGGCCAGTGGTGCTGGGCCCGGTAACTCTCTTCCTGCTGATCATCGTCGCTGGATTGGCCTACCGATCGTCGAGATCCGCCGGCATTCCTCTCATTGACGAAATCGTCGATCGGGAAACTGAAGGTCGAATCGATATCGAGCCCGACGAGAACGCGTTCACGTTCTATGAACGAGCATTTGGTCTGATCCCGGCAACGCTGGATGAAGAAGCCATCGCGGAAGCCGTGGATGCCCTAGGCGCGGGCGAAGTCGAGTGGGACGCTGTGTCTCCAGCAGCAAAGAAGAGCCTCGAAATGTGCGAGGCGGTACTTGCTGAATGGCAACTCGGCACGGAACTCGAAAGAGGAGTTCAGATACAGCCCGCCGATTTGCAGATCTGGGATTTAATCGAGGTTCAGAAATCACGCACGATTATCTGCCTCGCCTTGTTGAAGTCAGCTCAATGTCTTGATGAAGACCAGTCTGAGGAAGCGTGGCAGTGGCTCAGGGCATTGTTCCGGTTCAGCCGCCACATTGGTAATTCCGGAAGATTCATCTCGCGAATGGTCGGAGATTCGTGCCACGCCATGCTAAGCAAGCAGTTCATTGGATGGGCGTCTCACAAGAGTGTCACGACTGAGCACCTTCAGACAGCGTTTATCGAATTGCAAGTGATCAACGCGCTGACGGCGTCATGCTCCGTGAATGTGAAAGCTGAGTACTTCTCATACATGAATCTTCTCTCGTCGCCTGAAACCGTTCACGAGTATTTTCTTGGAGAACACTCCTTCTGGGGTGATCCAGATTGGAATGTTCCAGAACCGCTTGTTGGCAGCCACCTCTTTCTGAACGCCGAACCACAGCTAAGCCAGCTACTCTTAAGGCATCTTTTTGCCAATCATCTCTCACAGTGCGACCTGCCTCGCAGGGAAAGAAACGTCGCCGGAACTTCTCGCATTCCATTGTTCCTACCCACGGGCAAAGAAACACCGCCACTGATGAATGTGAGTACGCTCAACGATGCCATGATGCGGTCAATGATGGCGCAGCATTTTATTCCTTCGTCTATCCAGATCCTGAAAATGATAGACCGAGGGCAAGCTCGCCAGGCAGCTTATGAGCTGTGCCTCACCGTGGAAATCTTCCGACGAATGCACGGTGAATATCCAGAGTCGCTGGAAGCACTCGTGCCTGAGATTCTCGATCGGGTGCCACCTGATTTGTTCGGCTCCGGGCCGGCAGAACGAATGCTGATGATTCGCCGCGACGTTCAAGTCCCGGAAGAACCGACTGAGGAAGAGGCAGAACTGCCACGTCCCGGCCTGATCATCTACAGCCGAGGCGTCAACGGAACGGATGATGGCGGAGATATCGCTCGTCAAACTGAAGACATCGGAATCAGGATTCCGATCAGCTCAGCCCCGGATTTGAACTGACGATTCGTCATGCCTCAGCGATGATTGTTTTTGCATACCTAATGAAGTCAGAATGTGGCCTTCACCTTGACGATTCCTACACTCGCCGAAACTGAGGATCAGAATGAAGTCGCGTTTTGTTTCAACGATTTGTCTGGCCATTGCTTTGACCACTTTGAACTCAACCTTCGCCGAAGATGATCTGCAGAAGCTGGTGATCGTCGCCGGCAAGCCGTCTCATCCGCCGCGGATGCACGAGTTCAATGCCGGCGTGCAGTTTCTCGACAAATGCCTCAAAAGCGTTCCTGGCCTGCAGGTTGAAATCATCCTGAACGGTTGGCCGAAAGACGAATCCGTCTTTAATGATGCCGACGCGGTTGTTTTTTACATGGACGGTGGTGGTCGTCACGAAGTCGTCCAGGAAAACGGCCGCCGCATGAAGATGATCGACGAGTGGACTTCGAAAGGCGTCGGCATCGGCTGTATGCACTACGGAGTCGAAGTTCTGAAGGATCAGGCCGGGCCGCAATTCAAACGCTGGATCGGCGGGTACTACGAAAACTCGTTCTCGTGCAATCCGATCTGGGAGCCCGTCTTCAACCAATTCGAAAAGCACCCGATCACTCAGGGCGTCAAGCCGTTTCAGATCAAAGACGAATGGTACTTCAACATGAGGTTCGTCTCGGACGTTCCCGGAAACAAACCCGGCAAGCTCGACAACATGAGCTTCGTGCCGATCCTGGTCGCTTCTCCGGACGACGAAGTTCGCAACGGCCCGTATGTTTATCCGAGAGGCCCGTACCCACACATTCAACAGGCCAAAGGCCGAGCGGAAGCCATGATGTGGGCAGTCGAGCGGCCGGACGGCGGTCGAGGATTCGGCTTCACCGGCGGCCACTTCCACGACAACTGGAGCAACGACAACTACCGCAAAGTCGTCCTCAACGGCTTGGTCTGGCTGGCGAAGGGCGATGTTCCGAAAAACGGCATCGAATCATCCGTTTCGGAAGCAGACCTCAACGCGAATCTGGATCCCAAGCCGGTCAAGAAGCCCAAAAAGAAAAAGAAGTAGCCGTGGCGATTCGAGTCGTGGGTTTTGTGTAGGGTGTGACAAGCGGAGCGGATCCAACGACTGGTGTGCCCGCGCGGGCGACTCTTGTGTGACCACAGCGGAAGCAAACTCGCAGGGTCTCCGCGCCGGCACACCGCAATCCTCGTTCGGCCCGCTTGTCACACCCTACTGCTCGTGTCCGTTCCGCAGGAAACAGCGTTCTCTTCCTACTCGTCAGGTGTCGACACCGGGCGTTCGAACTTGATCGGATTGTTGCCGAGCCACGCTTCGGTTTCGGGCATGTGTCGCATCGCGAAGGATGTCTGGATGGGGTAATTACAGACGCAACCCATCGAGAAACACGGCACGTTCAACAAGCCGTCTGCGGCAACGAGACTGTTGCTGCAGCCTGATCGGAGGCTGCGAATGTTGAACTGCTTGCCGGTTTTTACGTCGACGTAGGCCGCACAGTTCGAACGCAGAAACAGCAGGTTCACGTTTCCGACGGCGTAGTTGCAGCCGCCTCGACGAAACAGTGCGGCGCCGCTGATGAGCTTGCCGGTTTTGACGTCGTAAGTGTGGCCGGCCTGGTTGATGAAAGTTTCCGGGCCGAGGATTAACGGCTGGTTGCCTCGCATGGCGGCCTTCCAGACGTCGTCGCCGGTCGACGCATTGACGGCGAATGTTCGGTCGCCCTTCCCGGCGATGATCAGATCTTGATCAACCGAGTATTCCAGCCAGTCGTCGCGCGTTCGCAGGCTCATGAAATGAAGCGAGTCCATCACGGCCGGCGGATCGTTGACGACTTTCTTCCAGACTTCCGCTCCAGTCCGATCGTTGATGGCCAGCAAAGTTGAGGCCAGACCAGCGGTCTCGATCCCTCGGCGTTTCATCGCTCCGATGTCTTCTGGAGAGTGAGAGTCGATGCAGAAGACTCGGCCACCGGCAACAGCGATCGCAGCTGTGTTGTAGCGGTGCTCGGCTTGGCGGCTCCAAAGTTGCTTCCCGGTTGAGCGATCCAGACAGACGATCAACTCGCTATTCCAACGTCCTTTGGGAATCGAGTTTTCTTTGTTGAAGCGAACGGCGATGACGATGACTTCTCCGTCAACTCGGATGTCCGTCACGCTGACTGCAATCTCGTCTGGCTTTGAAACGTCCAGCGGAAAGGTATGCAACGTTTCGCCGGAACCAGCATCCAACACCAGGCACTCT
>JBLFXD010000017.1:0-20158 GCA_047611045.1 Planctomycetaceae bacterium
GCGGCCTCTTTCGGAAACGCCCGGAACAGCCACCAGGGATCCTGAGACAGCAGCAGGTATGTCAGAAAGGTCATGCAACATGCAGCCATCACGAAGCGGCCTCGCGCGGACGCAAACCAGCTGCGCATGACAAAGCTGATCGCGCGTTCGATAATTGATCCGGCGGCGCGATCTCCTGCCGTTGCTGGCTCGTCAATGTTTGAAACGCTCATAGGACTCTGATCAGTTTCTGAACTGGTGACAGCATTTGACTTCGTGGCCGATCGAACTACCGAACACAGCTGCTGAGATTGCCACGTTGTCGATCCGTCGAGATGTCGAGAGCTCCTGGCTTCTGCGTCGCAAAGAAACTGGCGAGCACTTCTTCGCAGTGTTCTTCGTGCCGCTTGAACCACGCGTCGTCGGCGTACTTTTTCCATTTCCCAAACGGGGGCGGCTCGATCAGGGGAAGCAAGCTTTCGACGTGCGATTCGTCGATCCCACACACTTCGAACAACTGGAACAACGCACGTTCGGGATTTGTCGTCAACTCTTCGAAACCAAGCGACACGTCAGACCAGCTTCGCCCGTAGACGTAAGAGAGCTTCCAGAGGAAGTAGTGCAACTGGTATGGGTGCTCGATTGCCCGCTCATCCAGAAACGGAAAGTGGTACTTCAAGTCCTTCGCCCAGGAGAGCAAATAGAAGCCGTCCACTTTCGCGAAGTCAGACATCATCCCGTCAGGCGCAAAGCGTTCGATCTTCTGCAGATTGGACGTCCATTGGTCACGAGGATGACGATAGAGATGCACCAGTTTCGCGTTTGGAAACGTGCGTCGAGCCCACGGCAGACGGAAATCCAGACGGTTAAACTGCAGCACCGGCCGACCGTTCGCATTTTCGACGAGCCGCTCCATGTAAGACTTCATACGAGGATTCCAGGCACCCTCGCTCATGTAAAGTTCTTTCTCGTTCCAGGCTTCGTCGACCACGTCACCAAGGTCGGCCATACCGTCGTACTCGGCCCAGTAGTCAGCCACTTTGCGGTGAGTTGAGTCGACTCGCTCGCCGCGAGCTGCCGGGTCAAACCAGCGTCGTTCGTTGAACGGTTCGTAGTACGAAACAAAGCCCGGAATGTTTCGGAACAGATTCCAGAGAAGTGTCGACCCGCTACGAAATCGCGCGCTCACAATGATGATGTCGTCGCGCTCGCACGTTGGACGCGTCTCAGAACTTCGACCGATCTCGTCGTACGGAGACTCAGCGAGCACGTCAGCATCGACGTCGGTCGGACGCCACGCCAGCAGGTTTCCCAGCGACTCGGCCACTGAATTCTTGCCATTATCCGTCGCGCACGCCTTGTTCCATAGATCGATGAATTGATTTCGCATTGAATTTCGAATTGATCGCATGTTTGCAAACCTGAAGAATGTCGCCAGTAAATTGCGAATGGCAAAGTGGTCTCGAAAAGGGAGCTCTAAACATTGTCAACGGCGTCGTCGGAAGGTGCCGCGGACACGACTTCGTATTCCGAAACGTCCTCGTCGACAGAGGTGAATTCGGGGTAAGAGGAGAACTCGTCATCGTATTCTTCGTACTCGTTGCCGTCCGAAACGAACTCCGGGG
This sequence comes from Planctomycetaceae bacterium, assembly GCA_047611045.1. Classification (GTDB taxonomy): domain Bacteria; phylum Planctomycetota; class Planctomycetia; order Planctomycetales; family Planctomycetaceae; genus JABMPE01. Next base: position 1,605 of record JBLFXD010000017.1, read on the forward strand.
CGCCATCATTTTCTTCGTTGCCGACCAGCGTTTCCTCGAACTCCTCGAGGTCTGCCAGGTACCGTGGTCGGCTGGTGAGTTTGAGGACGCCGAGACCAAGCAACGCGGTGTAGTACGGAATTTCGAGTGATTCGAGGCTCACGAACTGGGCAGACACAACGAAGCCGCACAGACCGGTAAACGACATCCGCGCGAAGTACTTGTACCAGGGATCAGAAACGTGCGTGCGTTTCCAGGTAAGCTGCCAGAGCAGCGCGAGGACTGACAAATAGAATCCGAGATACAGCGCCAAACCGACGAGTCCAAGTTCCGCTCCCGTCTGCACCCAGAGACTGTGAGCTTCCTTGCCGTGAGGCCAGCCATAGCTCGACGCGATCATCGGCCATTGATTCGGGCCACAACCCATCAGTGGATTCTTCTTCACGACGTCGAAGCAATCTTTCCAAAGATCGACACGGCTTTGTGCTGAAGCTTCGCGCTCTCCGCCCTGCTTCTTGACGAACGTCGTCATGAATCGGTCCCGAACTTCCGGACCCGCCAGGACGGACGCGCCCACGATCGCGAGGGCGAGAATTGCGTAGGTACGAGGCCGCTTGGGAATCACGACGAAGGTGCCCATGCCCGCCACGATCATCCCGAGCATTCCGCCGCGACTGAATGAAAACAGAATTGCGTTCGCCATCAAGGCGGCACAGGTGAATGCCACTCCCTTCTGCCACAATTTCTGGGAGTGGAGCCCCAGAAAAAATGCCAGACCGATCCCTGTCACCAGAGCGATCGCGGCACTGTTGTTGTCCATGCCGCCGAAGCCTTCCCACCTCAGCTTGTTGTAGCCGCCGAAGTAGTAGGAGTTCATTTCGAACGCCATGTATCCCTGTGCGAGAAGGATTGTCCACGCCAGCTGCTTCAACTCTTTCGTCGAGGTGATCAACGTGAGGCCAATGATCATCGGAACGACAATCTTCCCGATCCGCTCGACAAAGTCCCACGCCAGGTCCTGGTGATGCGGATAGAACGCCCCTATCGTCGCCCAGCCGAGAAACCCGGAGATCAGCAGTACGGGCACGATCGCTCGACCGAGCTTGAACGTCGCCTGCTTCGTGAAGACCCAGCCGATCAGCATGCAGCAGGCGATGGCCAGACTGTATCGAGCTGGCGGGACGGACCACGGCCACATCGCGTCGGGTTTAAGAATCGCAAACGACACGTACGCCAGGAATCCAAAGAACGGACAAAAGAGCCCGAGCAGAGCCCCTGCAGCCGTCATTCCATAAGTAAAGAGTAGTCCCTTCATTTGATCTCTCGACCAGTGATAAACTGTCCGTCAGTGGCCAGTACCGCATTGGATGTTTCGCAATTCTCCAGATGAAGAAATCGCATCAGCGGCTCAAGACATTGTTCCCACCGATGATGAGCCGTCACGTAGGCCTGTCCGGCAACTCCGACGTCGTGACGAAGCTGAGCGTCGTCGAGCAACCGAGAAACGCAGCTGACCCACTGCTCTGCCTCGACAGCCTTGAAAATTTGCACGCCGTCTTCGACTCGTAAGCCGACCAGCGGATCCGGCGACGCGACAACGGCTTTCGCCATGGCCAGCGCTTCAAGAACTTTGTTCTGCACGCCGCGCGCAATGTGCAGCGGCACTACCACGACGGCGGCCTGCGAAAGATAGGGGCGAACATCCGGTACGGTTCCGACGACGTCGACACCAGAAATCTCTGCGAGCTTTCTAACGTCGGCAACGGGCTCGCGGCCAACAATGCTCAGTGTCTGATCCGGATGCTGACGATGAATCTGTGGCCAGACGTTTCTGGCGAACCAGATGATGCCGTCGATGTTCGGTTTGTAGTCGAGCGCTCCGACGAAAACGCAACCACTCTGGGAAGACGCGACTGGAACTTTTCCGTCCGCACTTCCCGCTTCCGGAGTGAAATAGTCAACGTCGACGCCGTTAGGAATCGGCTCGATCGGACCGTCCGGACGAAACGCTCGGTAGAGCGCGGCTTCCGGCTCGCTGACAACAGTGATGCCGCTCGCCCAGTCCGCGATTCCGCCTTCCAGTTTCTGCAGTCGCTGGCCTTCCAGGTGGAAGATGCTCCGTTTGACCAGGCCCGATGCTTTGGCATAGTCGAACCATTTTTCGCTGTCGACATCGATCAGGTCGACGTGACGCGGCGTCTGCTCAAGAGTCGGTATCTGCAGGTAAGGTGCGAGAGCCGACGATGAACACAGCGCCGAGTCGAACGACGTCTGCGCCGACCACTCGGCGACAATTTTCTTGAGTCGCGGCGACGAGAACGCACCCTCGGAAATCGTCTTCCCCGTCAGCAACGACACTCCGGCGCGGATCCAGCGCAAGCGCGGTTCGACCGGCACGATCGCGACTCGGCGACAGATTGTCTGCAAAGCCTGCCATGTGTCGTCAGAAACCGGCTCGTCGGCCAGGCACGCCAGCCAGACGTCGGCTCGCTTGGCGATGTGACGCAGAAAGTTGCAGGTCCGAATCCGGTCGCCACGGTTAGGCGGCATCGGAACGCGATGTGTCAGGATCAGGCAGGAGGGCCGAGTCACAGATGTCGCCTTTTCGAAGCTGCAGCGCTGTCAGGAATTCTGAAGCTGCAGCTCGGCGACTTGTTCGGGACTTGCAAGCAAATCTCCACTGAGACCATAAAGGCCTTCCGCCAGTGAGTATTCGCTCATCTCGCTCTGGACGCTTTTGATCGAAGCGCTCATCGAATCGAACCGAAATCGCGGCAACAGCCAGTTCAGTTTGTGTTCGGTGGTCCGAAGATTCTGATAATGCCGAAACCGCGACATCATCGAGCCAGAGAGTCTGGGCTGATCCGGATCCACCTCCCACGGATGAATGTAGAACATGAACGGGCTGGCGGATCGGGTGTTAATTCGGCCGAGGCAGAACTCCGAAAATCGCCGAGGGTAGAGTCGGAAATATCCGCCCCCTGAAACCGCCAGACGCAATTTTCCGATAGTTGCCACGCCGCCCGGAAATTCATCCAACGCGCCGGATTGCGTAAGCACGCGGTGCGGAGCCGGATCGGCCTCCGGAATACCGTAACGATCGTGATAAACCGGATAGATGCTGGAATCGCACGTGAAGCCTTCGTCGGCCAGAACTTCCAACGCCCACAACGACCGACTGGTGATCGAAAAACTAGGAGCTCGGTAGTGCGTGATCGGGTCGCCTGTCAGGTCCTGCAGAAGGTCGCGTGCTTTGACAATGTCCTGTCGAAACTCGTCCGGCGAAAGATCATAGACGAGCTGGTGCCAGTAGCTGTGGCAGCCGACTTCGTGCCCGGCTCGATGAATGTCACGGACCAGTTGCGGAAACTTTTCGGCAACCCAGCCAAGAACGAAGAACGTACCGCGCGTCTGATGTTTCTCCATCAGGGCGAGTAGTCGTTGGGTGTTCGCGACGACGCGGCTGGGCATGCCGTCCCAGTCGGATCGCGAAATCTGATCGGCAAATCCCGAGACGTGAAAGTAATCTTCCACATCGACGGTCATGGCGTTTGTAAAAGGCGTCTGAGACATGTGCTACTTTGAAAAGTTGGTGACTTTGCCCGCCGCCAGTGCCAGCGTCGTTGTAGGACTCTGACAAGTATTCGATGAACTTCTGCGTCGCGACTACCCCGACGTCGATCCGTAATGATAGTCGTACGAGTATCCATAGCCGTTGAGGTTTGACTGAACCCCCACCATCACTCCGCCGATCAAATCGATGCCCAGCATCTCAATCCGTTCACAAGCCACCGCAACGGCTGGCAATCGGCTGGCGTGAGACCGCACGACCATGATCGCGCCGTCAACGTTGCGACCGACGGACGCCCCATCGGCGACGTACAGAATCGGCGACGAATCGACGATGACAAACTCGAATTCCTTCTTCAGTTCCTCGAACACCCAATCAGCTCCGTCGCGAGCGATACTTTGCAGTGCGGCCTCGTTAACTCGACCGGCCGGGATGACGCTCAGTGAAGACTCGGCCGTTGAGTGCAGAACGGTCTGCACGTCCAGCTTTTCGGAAAGCAGTTCCGACAGCCCCAGCTCCAACGGGACGTTCAGCAGTTCGTGAGCACGTGGTCGTCGCAAGTCGAAATCAACGAGAACAGTTTTCCGACCAGCTCGTGCAAGACTACCGGCGAGTTGACAGGCGAACGTCGTCTTGCCTTCCTGGGCGGCCGCGCTGGCCACCATCAGAACTCGGCGCTGCTCGACATTCGGGTCGTGCAGAAGTATCGAACGCGTGCTGTCGACAGCCTCGATCAACGCGTTATTCCACAACGCCATGCGAGACTCTTTGGGCGTCTCCCAGAACTTAATCAGCGGTTTCGGCATGGCCGGAAGGCTGCCCAGTAGATCAAGCCCCAGCGTCTGCGAGATATCCTGTGGGTCGGTGATCCGTCGCGACTGGAATTCCATCAGCGAAATCGCCAGGAATACGAAACCGATCGCTCCAAAGCCGGCAGCACCGGCCAGCTTCTTCTTCTTGCCAAGATCCAGCACCTGTGGGATCTCGGCTTCCTGCATCAAGGTAATTCGAGTTGGCGATTTCAGCTCGATCCGGTGCGACTCCATTTCTGAACCGACCCGATCCGAGACCTTTGCGATTTGGGCGATGTCTGACTTCATCAGTTCCAACTCGAATGACGAGCTACCGATGTTCTTCACCAGGTCGGCATACTTCTCCAGCTCTTCCGCCAGAAGTTTTTCCTGTCGTTTCAGAATGTCGAGTCGCGAGCCGGGCGCTGCATCGCCCGTCTTCGCATCGACGCTTCCAGCCGAAGCCTGCAGCTGCTGCAGTTCATCGCGATACTTCTGCAGCGTGGGATGATTCTGGTCAACGACCTGCGTTTCGTACCGCGTGATCAGCGACCTCAGTTGCGAAATTCGATTCGCGGTAATGGCAGCTTGCGATGGTGCTGCGGTCGAAGTTCCACCAGTTGCTGCCGAACTTCCCAGCAGCACGGACGAACTGGCATCAACCCCGGAGACTCCCACCGATTGCTCGTTGATCTGAGCTCGCATCAGTTCGAAACGGACGCGGGCATGCTCGCGGCGCAGCAAAGAGATCTGCTCAAGAGCCATCTGATGCTTGATCGAAAGCGCCTGCGAGTCGCCCGTGCCCAGCTCTTTCGCCAGCGACTCAACACGCTGCTCTTTCTGGCGGACCTTCTCTTCGGTCTCACTGTGAATTCGCTCCAACTCGTTGAGCCGAGTGATTCGCTGCTTACGGTCAGCAAGAACGACCTCGTCGAGGTACGCATCCTTCACCGCGTTCACGATCTTCGTGATGTCTTCAGGATTCCCACCCGTCAAAGAAATTTTCAGAATCTCGGGGCTGTTGTAAGTGCCGACGGCAATGTTGTTCTCAAGCCATTCCAATGGATAGGCCTTCGTTCGGACGGTCTCAAGATCGCTGATCCCCGGCTGACGCAAAGCCGCGTTCAAAACGAAACGGCTTTGGATCATCGCCATCTGAGTCTGCCGGTACGTGTCGAAATTCTGCTCAGTCTCGGCCTTCTTGAAAACAAGTCGTGGCTCGGTCGATGCCACTTTCAACAGGACGAACGAGGTGTAATAAGCCGGCACGAACATCCACGCCGCAGCCGTGGCGACCAGGGCCAACGGGATTGCGATCAGCACGGCCTGCTTCCACCGACGCTTCCAGGCAAGCAGAAGACCTTGAGGCGTCATCGGCTCGGCAAGCTGCAAAGCTCGCCACACAGGATTGCCGCGTTGTGTGCTCTTCGGCGATGGCTTATGGGCCTTACGCGAAGGGCGAGTTTGCACGTCTCGCGAGGCTGCAGCAGACGAAGCTGGTGCACCTGTCGATGGGCTTGCAGATTCAGTTGACGGCATGGTTACATCCAAAATCCGGAACGGGCGCAATTGCCCAGGTATTTTGAAGTCAGTTATTTCAGGTGGCGGCGCCGAGCATCGGTTCGGTCTGCCGCATCAACGGTTCGCTCAACGCGACTTGCGATCGCTGGTGATCTGGCTGTTTTATTGTGGTTTCGGCAGGCGGTTTTCGACGTTGATTGCTGAGCGTTTCAGCTGGATTCGTTTGGTGAGAAGTCAATTCAACACCGCGAAGAACAGGTACCACTTCTCGAGCGGGCGGTGGAATCAGCAATCGCGACAGCAACTCGCGTTCGGTCAGCAACAGGCACCATGCAGCGGCAAGAGTCAACCAGCCTGCGACTTCGAACAGCAGCAGATCGCCCAGCCACCCGCTCACTCCAACGTGAAGTAAACATCCGGCAGCAACTCGAAACACGCCGCACAGAATCGCAATCGGGAACCCGCTGGCAACAATGATGAGACGTTCCCAGATCGGTTTGCTCGACAATGCCGCGGCAGCCATTGACACGGCGAGTACAGCGAGAATCACTCTCAGGCCACCGCTGGCCATCGAAAGGTCGATGGTCGTCGAGTCTGAGATCTGCAGTAGCCCATTCTTCAACGGGAAGAACAGGCCTGCCGTTTCCAACAGATAGATGCTGCCTTTCGAGACGAGCTTCGCGACGACACCGTCACCGATCGATGCGATGGCGGACGGAATCGGAACAAGGTTTCCGAAGAACCCACTCGGCCATGCGATCACGAGACCGGCGATCGCACACAGCGACGCGGTCGGCATTTTCAGTCTGGATCGTAGACCCGGCGGAATCCGCATGATCGGAAAAATCCTCGGCATGATCTGATGGTCGTCATCCAGCAGCGCAAGGGCACCACCAGGACCTGGAATCTCCAGGATGACGAAACATAGACCACGCGGTGATCACCCGAGCGAATTCCGCGTGAGCAGACGGCATCGAGCACGACACCACGAGCGATTGTCACGATCCGACCGAATCCGCCACAGAGCCAGCAAATTCCGCGCACGGCAACAGGATGCGGCAATGCAACTCAGCGTTGCGAAACGTCAACATCCGAAGCCGGTAATTTCAAATGAATGTGTGCCACTGGCTCTACCAGTGCTTTCTCGAAACGGCAGCGACAAGTATTTACGCACTGGCAAAGCCAGTGGCACACATTTTCAACGGACTGTTAGCACCGCAGATTCACAACGAGTCGCCTACTCATGGAAAGGCGGGATGTCGGCCACGGACGTTCCGTCGATCATCTTCTGAACGTGATCGGCTACGCCGTCGACAATGGCATCGATCATCGCCGCTCCCGCTTCTGCGGTGGCTGCCATCGGTTCCTGATCCGGCTGATCGCGCATTGCGTCGTGCCGAACATTTTCGGGAAACGCGGCCATTGCGAAGGCCGTTTCAAATTCCTGGGCGTGTCCGGGCCAGCGTTTTGTTTTGAGGTTCGCTTCGGCCACGCTGTCAGGCAGAAATGACCAGTAGCTTTCGAACTGCAGATTGATTTCCAGCCGCTGCTGAAACTGTCCCCAGTTGCCTTCGCAGGGAGCGATGTTTCCGCCGTGACCGTTCAGAACAAGAATGTTAGTAAAGCCCGCGTGGTGCATGCTGCGAATCGTGTCGAACAGAACGCCTAGCCAGCTCCCCGGCAGCGCGGACAGCGTTCCGATGTGCCGCATGTGATGCTCGCTGATGCCGATATTCATCGACTGAGCAATCACAACCTGAGGCGAGAGCTTCTCAGCAATCAGGCTGGCGACATGGTTGACGCTCCGCCAGTCGTGCTCCATCGCCAGGTGTTCGAGATGCTGTTCGGTCGCGGCCACCGGAATGATGCAAGCCTTCAACTCGCCAGACTGCATGCGCTCTCGGAATTCTTTTCGAGTGTGCTTGTGAACGAACAATTGATCGCTGGCTGACGAGGACATGAATCGCTCCATTTCAAAATAGAAAGTTAGAGCATTTTCGGCGTTAGCTTTCGTGATGTGAGCCGCAAGACGCTCACTGAAGACCAATGTTGAAGATGCTCTAGCTGACAGGCACAACTGATTTTAGAATGTCGAACTCAAACGGAGAGGCTGAACTACCGCCACTCGGCACACCACGAAGCAGTGTGATACTGACTGCGGATTCGCCATTCGCGAAGCACAGCCAGCAACTCCTGCTTCTTCGCGTCGTGAGCAGGATCGTCCCAAAGATTCATCACTTCCTCCGGATCGTTCTTCAGATCGAAGAGTTGCCCATTTGGATCGTCAAGAAAATGCACGAGCTTCCACTCGTGGTTTCTGACCATCGTCATGAACTCAGCGTCGGTGAGAATGTTATCCTGGGCCTGCTCGGCGAAGACGTAATCTCGACCGGCAAATTCGTCGTTCGTCAGGCCTGGCAAGAGCGACTCCGCTTCAAGTGTCTCCGGAACTTCGCAACCGGCGAGTTCCAGAATGGCCGGACCGAGATCCATCTGCTGAACGAGCGACGTGACAACTTTGCCGGCATCAAATCGGCCGGGCGACCACACGATTAAAGGCACGCGGGTAATGTCGTCGTACATCGTCCACTTCTGACTGTGGCCGTGATCGGTCATGCAGTCGCCGTGGTCGGACGTAAAGATGAGGACGGTGTCGTCGAGGTAACCCTGTTCTTCCAGAGCTTCGCAAATCTCGCCGACCTTCTTGTCGATCATCGTGACGTTGGCCAGGTAGTACGCTCGCTGTCGATGTCGAGCCTCGGGCGACGGATCAAGCTGGTGGACGACGGAGTCGTGATCGACTTCGGCGTTATGAATTCTCATTGCCTTGAGCGCTGGCGGCTGATTGTCGAGTTCTTCCTGAGTGACTTCCTTAATCGGAAGTTCTTTCTCCATGTAGGGAGCAGCGTACTCGGGCGTCGGATCGTACGGCGGGTGCGGTCCTGGAAAACCGATCTGCAGGAAGAGCGGCTCGCTCTTTGGATAATTACGGATCCAGTGAGTCGCCATGTCGCCGACAAAGACGTCCGGATGTGCGTCTTCGGGCAACTTCCAGTCGAATGCTCCGAGCGATTCTTTGTAATCTGGCAACTGGCGATAAAGCTCTCGCTGCTGCTTCACGAGGCCGCGGAATCGGAGCGCCTTGTCCCACTCATCAAAGTAATACCGGCCTTCCAGGTACCGGTCTTTGTTCTCGACGACGTAACGCTCATGAAACCCGACCGACGAATTGAACGGCCACGTGTGCATCTTGCCGATGTTCGTGCAGTGGTAGCCCGCGTCGTTGAGAAGTTCGATCCACGACCGGCGCCACAGATCCGCGTTCTTCAGGATGCCGGTTGTGTGCGGGTAATACCCTTTGAAGAGACTTGCCCGAGCCGGCGCACAGGACGCGGCCGTGACGTGGCACTGTTCGAAGTGGACACCTTCCTTGACCAGTCGGTCGAGGTTCGGCGTGTCCATGTACTCGTAACCCAGCGCGGCGATCGTGTCGTAACGCTGCTGGTCGGTGATGATAAAAATGATGTTGGGTTGTTTGGACATGGCTCAGTAATGAATTCAGATTGTCGGTGTGCCGAGGTGATTTAATTGAGTTGCAATTCGCTCAGCGGGCCGACTGCCGCGGTCGTGCATGCTCCGAGCGGGTAAGCGTCGAGACATTTCCGAATGTCGTCGAGAGTCAGGCCTCGCAGAATCGCCAGATCATCGGCGACGGACTGGTACTCTTTGCGGTAAACCCAGTTGCTGCCGAGCGATGACAAGCGGCCCATCGGACGTTCGCTTCTTAAGACAACGCGGGACGCGACTTTATTCTTCGCTTGCTCAAGCTCAACTTCAGTGACGCCTTCTTTGTTGACGGTTTCGTAGATGTCCTGAATTCTGGCGAGGTTTTCTTCGGTCGTCTCCGGCTGGCAGGACAGCCAGGTCATGTAAGAACCGCTGCCGTCGTAGTCGTAATAGCCAAGCTCGGCGAATTCGACGAGACCCGGATCGACAAGGTCCCAATAAATCCGGCTACCGCCGTCATCGCCGACGATGACCGACAGGATCTCGGCCGCAAACCGCAGTTCGTCCTGAGCGGCCGGTCCGGGAGTCATCTGGACGATGTTCTGCTGATTCCGCGACTCCTGCGTGACGATCGAGATCCCGCCCTGCGACTTTGCTTCATGAATCGGACGATCGAGCGTACCCGACGGCCAGTGATCGCAATGCTGCTTCGCCAGATCGACGATCTGATCGAAGTCGAAGTTACCGGCAATCGCCAAAGTGATATTTCCGGCCTGGTAGTGCTCGGCGTGGTACTGCCGCATTTGCTCGGCGGTAAGTGATCCGACACTTTCGAGCGTCCCCAGGATCGATGTCCCCAGCGGATGACCGGAGAAGTGCTTCAACATGCCGGCTTCGTAAGCGACGTGCATCGGCTGATCCTGGTACATGCTGATTTCTTCGAGGATGACTTTCTTCTCCATATCGAAGTCATCCTGCCGCAACGTCGGGTACAGAATTCCCGAAAGCAGCTCGAACGTTTGCGGCAGATACTCGGGCAGTATCGCTCCGTAGAAGAGAGTCACTTCTTCGCTGGTCGACGCGTTGTACTCGGCACCGACCTCGTCGAAAATTCGATTCACGTCTTCAGCGGTGAACCGTTCCGTTCCCTTGAAAGCCATGTGTTCGAGAAAATGGCTGACGCCGTTGAGTTCTGAGGCTTCGTCGCGAGCGCCCGTCCGCACGAAGAAACCGAGGGCGACGCTGTGAACGTCCGGGTTGCTTTCGGCGACGATGGTCAGCCCGTTGCCGAGTGTGTGCTGATGAAACTGCATGAAGAATCCGGCCTTCAGAAGTGGTGCTTAATTCGCGAGGTAGAACGGCGACATCTCAACGAAACAATCAGGTTCAGTCGTTGACTTTCAGTTCTTCCGGCCCGATCGTCAGCACTGTGAAGTCCTGAGCCGGGCGGCGGTGTACGTATTCAAGGATCGAGTCGACCGTGAGGGCGTCGATCTTTTGCCGGACTTCTTCAAGCGTCCGAGTCTTCTGAAGGAAGAACCAGTTGCGGGCCAGCGAGCCGGATCGACCACGACTCGATTCCTGCTGCATGACCAGCGAACTTTTCGCTCGCGCTTTGCAACGTTGTAATTCGCTTTCGTCGATACCGTCCCCCAGCCGCTTCAGCTCCTGCAAGGTCACGTCGAGAGTTTCCTGAGCACGCTCGTTGCTCGTCCCGGCGTAACAGAGGACTCGACCTTCGTGCTTCAACGACGACTGGCTGGCGTAGACCGAGTAGCAAAGCCCGCGTTTCTCGCGTACCTCGGTAAAGAGTCGAGCACTCATCCCGCCGCTTAAAACGCTGACTGCCGCCCACGCGGCGTAGTAATCAGGGTCCGGGAATGAAACGCTGTCGTACGAAACGCCGATGTGTGTCTGAGCGGATTCGTGCTCGATGAAAGTGCGTTTCGGGCCGCAGTCACCGGGCTCGACTTTGGTCCCTTCTTTCTGCTCCCAATCGCCAAAGTGCTGGCCGACCGCCTCGATTACCGCCTTCGCGTCGACGTTGCCGGCGACACCGAGGATCGCACCATTCGGGTGAAAGCACCGTTCGTGGTGCCCTCGAACATCGGCGGCCGAAATATTCGGCAGGTCTTCGAGAGAACCGTCTGACGACTGCCCCCACGGTGCGGAGAAACTTCGCTTCCGCAGCTCGACCATCGCTTTTCGTTGAGGATCGTCTTCGGCCGCAATGAGACTTTGCTCGGCGCCGAGTTTCACCGGCTCGAACTGTCCCTCATCGAGGTGCGGCCGGAGGATGACGTCTGCGAAAATCTTGAGACCATCCGTCACACGATCCGCGACGCTGGCCGCCGTGAATGTGATGTTTTCGGAGCCTGCAGATTGGCTGTGAGCAATGCCGAGATTGTCGAGCGTGGCGGTCAGTTCGCGGCTGTCGCGAGTTCCGGCTCCTCGAGTAATCCAATCAGCGAGCATCGCCGCCGAACCGTTCTTGCCCGGTCCGTCGTAAATGCTTCCCGCAGGAACAAGGAACGAAAACGCCGCCGACTGAAGCCCCGGCATCTCCTCCACAATCAGCATCAATCCGTTCTCAAACTGATGCGTGTGGATACTCTGCTGCTGCATGAACATCGTCCCTGACTGGGTGAATGGCTGACGCAGCGGAGTATGGCAGACCCCGAAACAGCTCACAACCAGCGAGGAAACCCGTTCGCTTCCCACCAAAACGACTTACGCCGGGGCCGGCACCAGATCAGAATCTTCGCCCTGCGGGATGTCCGCGACCGTCGTCCAGTACAAAGCAAACTGCCGAGCGACAGACTTCATCGTGTCGAAGCTGACTGGCTTCGCGATGAACGAACAGGCTCCTCCGTCATACGCTCGCAGAATGTCCGATTCCTGCTTACTCGTGGTGAGCATCACGACGGGCACATTCGACAGCTGAGCGTCGGACCGCATTTCGGTCAGAACTTCGAATCCATTCTTGCGGGGCATGTTGATATCCATCAGGACGAGCCCCGGCCGCTTTGCAGTTTTGAACTCGCCCTCGCGACGGAGAAACTGCAGTGCATGGTCGCCGTCTGCAACCGCACCAACGAATTCAACCATTGGGCAGTCGCTGAACGCTTCCTTCAGCAGGATGACGTCGTCTTCGCTGTCGTCGACAATCAGAATCTCGATGGGACGTCGGCGGCTTGCACGGAATTCGTCAGCCAGCTCTTCAAACGTCCGAACCGGCAACATTGCGGGGTCCGGATTCGCCCAAGGCAATTCGGCAACCTGCGCCCAGTACTGCGAAAACCTTGAGATCAATGTCGCACGCTCTGCCTTGGTATCCGGCTTGCAGACAAATGAACTGGCACCGTGGCTGTATGCGTTCAGCACATCCGCCTGCAGGTTATTCGAAGTGACAATCACGACGGGGATCGACCGAAGCTCATCGTCGCCCTTCAACTCACCCAAGGCTTCCAGCGACTGTGCGAGTCCAAAATTATCCGAATTCGCGGCACCCTGGATATCCAGCATGATCAGCGACGGAGTGATTCGATCAGAACCACGCAGTGCTTCCAAAGCTGCTTTGACGTGAGGAACCACTCGGACGACATGAATCAGTCCCGTTTCCTCAAACGCATCGCTAAGCCACCGAGATTCCTGGTCGTCACCTTCGACGAGCAGAATCTCCACCTGCTGAGATCCGACCACCTCTTGTTTGCCCCTGCTGGATTATTCTTCCGACTGCCAGGAATGAATATCTCCGGGCTGTGACACCCGCCAGTCGCCACCCACGACTGCTGAACCACGACCCTAACCGCTATTCCTTAGCTCAATCGAACATAAATTAACGCAATGACGCCAGATTGAGCAGTGAAAACCTCCCGCGTTCTTTCATTGAAAGTTAATTCAATTCAGAGAACCGCTACCCGGGCTTAGTTGGTACCACAAGTCGCCACCATACTGATTTGAGACCGGACGAACAATTTCCAACCATGATCCAGTGCCCTCGACGTTTCGCTCGCCCCCTCACAGAAATATTTGAAACACCCGTTCCAGGTGCACAGCCACAAGACCAGGCCCGCCATCACAATCAACCCGGCCAGCGACAGCATCGTTCTTAGGAACTGACTCAAAAGCCGCGATTTCTACCTGATGCGGCTCGTCGTCTTTCTGAAATGTCAGCGCGTTACCAACCAGATTCCCCAAAGACTGCCGCCGTCACCGCAGATCCACAAGAATCTCGCCAAATCGCCAACAATTTCGGCACTCGCCTGAGATTCCGCGATGCGAGCTCCGAATTGCCGACTCACGTCCCGACCGCCGACGCGCGGCGCATCGGCAAGCTGCGTCCCGTCGCCGACTTTATTCTAGCCCGAGACATCATCAGCGTTCGAAGACGCTCGTCTCGCCACGATTCGAATCTGCACTCAGCAACGATCCATCATCATCTGCGATCGGCATCCGCTTGAATTCTGGACGTCCGATTCGACATGCTCCCCACGCATCCACAAGCAAAGCGTCTGCGATCACGAAGCTTCCCTGTTGAGACGGCATGCTCGCATCGCAACCCTTGAACCATCGACGTCACAACCAGCGAAGCAGGACCATCCAAATGAGTATTGAAGCCAGAATTGCAGAACTCGGACTCGAACTTCCAGAAGCACCAGCTCCAGGCGGCAACTACACGCCGGTCGTTCAGGTTCACGATATTTGCTATGTCTCCGGACACGGCCCACTGAAGACGGATGGAGAAATGCTTCGCGGCCGAGTTGGCTCGGAAGTCTCCGAAGAAGAAGGCTACGCGGCGGCGCGTCAGGTTGGACTCGCAATGATCGCCACGTTGAAGGCAAACCTCGGTGATCTGGACCGAGTCGTTCGGCTCGTCAAAGTGCTGGGGATGGTCAACGCCGCTCCGGACTTCCAGAATCATCCGAAAGTCATGAACGGATTCAGCGACCTGATGGTCGAAGTCTTCGGCGATCCCGGCCGAGCCGCCCGCAGCGCCATCGGCATGGGCTCGCTGCCCGGCAACATCTCGGTCGAAGTCGAAGCCATCATCCAGGTTCGCGACTAAGAACCAGAGCTTCTGCACCCGGCAGCTGGGGCGTGTTCCAGGGAATCTCAGTACGGATGCTCTGCCTTACGGCTATGGATCTTTTTTCATCGATCCTGAAGCGTCGGCAAATCCGCGCCGCGGACCGAAACCAGAGAAAGGAATTCGACTTGACGATGCCGAAGCCAGTTGGGTTGGAGCGGTCGGACCATCGGACGGGGAAGTTGTTCAGGCCGGAGGCGACGGGGTACTGCGTGGCGTTGCCCGAGTGGAAGCATCCTGATCTTCACCTACGCTCTCTTCATCCCCAACTCGTGGACACGGGCGGCGTGGAGTATCGGAGTGACGACTGCGGCGGCGATCGCGGTCATGCTTCTGGCTCACTTCACGACGGTGGGGTTCGGTGATCTGTTGTCGAATTCTTCGTATCCCAAACAGGGGATGCTCGACAATGCGATGGTTATTGTGCTCTCAGCGTTGGTCGCGATCTGGGGAGTTCACACCATCAACGCTCTGCGCAAAGACGTCTTTGAAGCCCGGCAATACGGGCAGTATCGCCTCGGCCGGAAACTGGGCTCTGGAGGAATGGGCGACGTCTATCTGGCCGAGCATCGTCTACTGAAACGGCCAAGTGCCATCAAGCTGATCCGCCCGGATGCCAACGCGGATCCGGGGGCGATCGAACGCTTCGAGGTCGAGGTTCAGGCGACTGCTGCCATCTCGCATTGGAATACCGTTGAGATATTCGACTGCCTGACGATGACACCCGAATCGAGGACCTCCCCAATCTCGAGGACCTCCCCAATCTCGGGACCTCCCCAATCTCGGGACCGCGAGTGCTAAGTGGTTGAGTGAAATCAGTGTCGAAACTTGCGGGGAACTTCAGCAGATCGGAGAGGTTACGGCTTTCCGGATTGTCAAATCGCGACGAAAGCGGGTGAGTCTCAACCCGCTTTACGCGATGCACGGAGCATTGGCCGGGCAGAAGTGGAGTGAGTTGTCGGACCACCAGAAAGCAAAGCTCAAGGTTGAAGCGTCCGAAGACTGAGCGGATCGGTAACTCATGAATCACGAACGGTGGCCGTGGGCAAGGAATTCAATTGCCTCCAGGCGAGATGGTCGGACAGGTGCGGTGTCATTTCGGCGGTAAGGACCGAGCGAATTTAACGCCGCGGTCTATCCACGCCTTTAGATCATCATCCGCAGCGATGCCGGGCGGTTCGACGATCGCCCAGCCTTTCATCACTTTGCCGGTGATGTCCATGGGTTTGACATGGGGTTCTGATTGAGTCTCATCGTGTTTCGATTTGTCGAGCCGGACAATCATCGAACCCTTCCACGGTCCGACGCACATATTGCCGTTGATCATGAAGCAGACGCTGCCGAACATTTTCTTTTCGGAATATCCCTTGCGGCGTTTCAGAAACGGCCGGATTCGAGCAACGAGCGCTTCGCCTTCGTCTGTCATTGTGTACTTCCTGGCGGTCTACGGTCGGACGTGGTTAATCAGCCAACGGTGCAACGGCATCGCCGCTTTCCAGTGTTTGATGCATTCGTCGATCAGTCCGTCATCCGTGGCAAACGCCGGTTTGTGTTCCGTAACGACGTAGAGCCCGTCGTGCAGCAGGAACTCGGCGGCAGGACCGTCATCCGGGAAATCGCGAGCCATGCGTTTGTAGTGAGCCCCTTCCAGTTCGTAGCCACTCTTCCGAATCTTCTTTGCGACTGACGTGAGCGCCTTGCCTGCGACCTGGTCTGCAACGGCGGTCCGAAACGCTTTCAGCAAATGCTTGCACGAGTGATGACCAGAGCCGATGTAGACTCCGTCGGGACTGACGCGAAAGAACAGCGAGGCCGAACTGCCCTTCTTCTCGCCCTCCCAGAATGAGAAGTCGAGGTGGTCCTTATACGGACTTTTGTCATTGCTGAACCGAACGTCACGATTGATGCGAAAGATGGAGCCGTTGATCCTCGGCTCGGCGACGATCTCCGGGGCCAGTTTCGAAATCCTCTTTCCGACTGCTTCCACAAACGCCTGGGCGGGAGCAACATAGAAGTCGTCGTAGCCCAATGACGGTAGTCACCAAAAAAGTTAAGGGACGCTGGACGCGCTCGATCGAACGGGAGTCGCGAATAACACGCTGGTCATGTTTCTCTCCGACAACGGAGGTTGTGCTGGATTCCTGCCGAATCTCGACACGGAGCTACCCGGCAACATCGACACTTTCGACTATGTGGCACAAGGCTGGGGCTGGGCGCAGAACGCTCCCTTCAGTCGCTACAAAACGTGGACGCATGAAGGCGGTATTTCGACACCGATGATCGCACGATGGCCGGGCGTGACGCCGCCCGGATCACTGACTCATCAGGTTGGACACGTGGTTGATTTTATGCCGACGCTGCTCGACGTCGCCGGGGCCGAGTATCCCGGGATTCGAAACGGCGTGGCTGTCTTGCCGACGGACGGGCTCAGTCTCTTGCCGGTCCTTGAAGGAAAAGATCGAGCCGGTCACAAATCGCTCTGCTGGTACCTCTACGGCAACCGCGCCGTCCGCCAGAGTAAATGGAAACTGGTCTGGGGAGACAACGTCAGGAAGTGGGAACTGTTCGACATGGAGTTAGATCGGACCGAGACGAACAACCTCGCGGCACGATATCCCGGACGTGTCAAACAGATGCAGGCCGACTGGTTGCGATGGGCGAAGGAAACAGGGGCACCACTGAAGGGCACGGGAATCTGAAACGGGGATCGGTCGATCGTCGCCTTTCGCTCGATACGAACTTGCAACCGGGAGAACGATCTGTGGTTAAACCCAGGAAACTTCACGCGACTCAGATGTTGAGTCTGCTCCTCGTCCTGACTACCGCCGCGTCGGGGGCTGCTTCTGCTGCGGACAAGGTCGCTTGGAGTGGCGATGGGCAGTACCGACTCCTCGTTCGAATCGAGGCGAGCGGACCTGCCAAACGACCGACTGATGAACTGCCGGCAGAGCTGCAAATCGACTTCGCGGCGGAGTTGGACAAGCTCGGCGTTGAGACGCTGCCTGACATCGCGTCGCTTCAGGTCATGCAGTACGACCCAGCGACCGGTCAGCCGAGAAAGTATGCGAACTACGCGTACGCGCGAGGTCCGAACGATCGGCCGTTCCGCTGGTACGACGCGGCGATTCCGTACGAGTTTCCGGACTTCAATGACACGCTGACCAGAACGAAGAACAAAATCGTTCGCCGGAATCGCACTCGGGCAGGCTACTTCTACAACGCGTTGGGCGATTGGCGAAAAGGACGGCTCGCGTGGACTCACACGCAGACCGGCGATGCCGACACGCACTACGCCATCTATTTCGATGTACTTCCGTCGGGCGAGACACCAGCGTCGATGCCGCCACGAGGCTGGCTCGGTGATGGATTGCCACGATGCGACAAAGTGGGAACCAGTTCGACCGGGGCGGATCACTCACGCCTGGAACTCGACGACTGGAATGGAGACGGGCTGGTTGATCTGATCGTCGGCGAGAGTTACGGACATGTTCTGTGGTGGCCGAATTGTGGAACGGCGGAGCAACCAAAGTTCAGCTATTCGAAATTCGTCGTGAACGCCGATGGCCTGCCGCTTGATACCGGCATGTCGGCCGCTCCGAAGGTCGTCGATTGGGACGGTGACGGTGTGAAAGATCTGCTGGTCGGGGCGCACTGGAATCGCATTGTCTTCTATCAGAACACAGGAACTGATTCAGATCGAAAGCTCGTCTACCGAGGTCCGGTTCTTGTCGACGAACAGCCGCTTGAGCTTCCGTTGCGACCGCTGACACGCGGCAGGGAGGATATCTTCAAACGTGACTACTACCCGATTCTCGAAACGGTGGATTGGGACGACGATGGCGATCTTGATCTGCTCGCTGGCGGCTACATCACGGGATCGATCTTCTTCTACGAAAACACCGGTCGCAGTGCAGACCAGACACCGCGGCTTGTCCTGCGCGGCCCGATCGAGGCAGATGGAAAACTCCTGAATGTTGGCCACTGGTGCGCGGCTCCGTGTGTTGCTGATTTCGACGGCGACGGCGATCTGGATCTGATGTCGGGCAACTATCCGATGTACCTACAGCCGGGCGAAAAGTCGCTGCACGAAGACGAC
>JBLFXD010000018.1:0-20114 GCA_047611045.1 Planctomycetaceae bacterium
ATCGCCGGAAATCACACGGACCTGCCGACGGACTTCGCTTCGAGCCGAATTCCTACGAACTGGTCCGAGGATCATCTGCTGCCTCGGCAGTGGGACGCTCGAGGTCACGCGAGAGGCAAGCTCGCCCCTGGCGGCTGGATCGCGAAAACCGATCCGGAAGGAAAAACCTGGGAAATCATCAGCATGGGGTACCGCAACCCGTACGACTTTGACATCTCGCCCGAAGGAGAACTCTTTGCCTACGACGCGGACATGGAGTGGGACATGGGCTCGCCCTGGTACCGCCCGACTCGAATTGTTCACGCCGTCAGCGGCAGCGAATTCGGCTGGCGAAGCGGCACAGGCAAATGGCCGACCTACTACGTCGATAGCCTGCCTCAGGTTGTTGACATTGGACCTGGTTCGCCGGTGGGAGTTTCATTCGGAACGGGAGCAAAGTTTCCCGAGAAGTATCAGAGAGCGTTGTTCTGCTGCGACTGGACATTCGGAACGATGTACGCCGTGCATCTGACTCCGAACGGTGCGTCGTATGTTGGCGAGAAAGAAGAATTCGTTTCCTGCACGCCGCTGCCGCTGACAGACGTCGCCATCGGCCCGGACGGAGCGATGTATTTCACCGTTGGCGGTCGAGGGGCTCAGTCGGCTCTTTACCGAGTCACGTACGTCGGCGATGAATCAACAGTACCGGTTCAATCAGGTCGTGAACCCGGCGGCGTGGAACGGTCGGTTAGAAGGCAACTGGAAGCTCTGCACGAAGCCGGGAAGTCCAGTGAAGAAAACGTCGAGTTCATCTGGCGGCACCTTGGTCACGACGATCGTTCGATTCGATACGCGGCTCGTGTCGCTTTGGAATTCCAGGAACCGGCTCTCTGGCAGGGCCGGGTTCTTTCGGAAACCTATCCGGAGCTGCTGATCACAGCCGCGGTGGCGATGGCTCGGCAGGGTGACGCGACAAAGCGTGATGCTCTCGTTGACCGACTGCTCAAGATTCAGTTCAGTGGTCTGTCGGAATTTCAAAAACTCGAATGGTTGCGGGCAGTCAGTCTGGTCTTCATCCGGATGGGGGCTCCGACGGTCGAGCAGCAGCGTGCGGTTGCACAGATTCTCGAACCCGAGTTTCCATCGAATCGAGAGATGCTCGATCGAGAACTGGCGGGAATGCTCGTTTACGTGAACTCGGCGAAGGTCATCGATAAGACGCTCAAGCTGATGGCAGCAACGCCAGAAGGAGATGCCCAAGCCGAGATTCCGGAAGTGCTGTCGCGAAACGCTGGCTATGGCGGCTCGATCGCGAACATGCTGGCGAACATGCCGAACCTTAACCAGACGCACTATGCCTACGTGCTTCGCAATATGAAATACGGCTGGACGATCGAGCAGCGTCGCCAGTACCTCGACTGGTTCGCGCGAGCTTCGAAGAAAAGCGGTGGGGCCAGCTTCGGCGGCTTCCTGACGAATATCAAAGACGAGTTCCTGGCCAACGCGACTGAAGCTGAACGCAAGGCACTGGAAAGTTCCATCGCGGCGGCCGCTCCGAAAGAAGCTGACCTCCCGAAGCCCAAAGGTCCGGGCAAAGAGTGGACTCTCGAAGAACTGGTCAGCGTGACTGCAAAGGGACTGTCTGGCCGCAACTTCGAAAATGGCAAGCGGTCTTACGCATCATCACGTTGTATTTCGTGTCATCGATATCTTGGAGAAGGCGGCAGCACCGGGCCGGACCTCTCCAGCGTCGCCGGGCGGTTCAGCTACAAAGACATGCTCGAATCAATCATCGTTCCAAGCAAAGTAGTCTCTGACCAATACCGAGCTTCGATCGTGACCACGAATGCTGGCAAAGTTCATACCGGTCGGATTCTGAACGACGCGGATGGCAAGGTCACAATCCTGACTGACCCGGTCGATGCAACGAAAGTGGTGACGATCGAAAAGGACGACATCGACGAAGTGCTGCCGTCGCCGACTTCGCTCATGCCAGCGAAATTGCTCAACCAATTGAACCGCGAAGAAGTGCTCGACCTGCTGGGCTTTCTGATGTCACGAGGAAACCCGGCAGACCCTGTCTTCGCCAGGTAGCGTTCAGCAATGCAGTCAATAGATGACCACGGAATTACACGGAAACATGAAACTTTCTTCCGTGTAATTCCGTGTCTTCCGTGGTCCAATTTTTCAGTGGAGAAAAGTTAAGAATGGAACTGAAAGAGATTACGGACGCGTTGTCGGAACATTGCCCGGACATTCTGCGGTGGTCAGGAGCGATCGCGAAGACGTTGCGGCAGTTTGATATTTCACTCGGCGGCAAGTCCTCTGGAAGTTCCAATACCGACGCGCTGACGCTGGCTGACCTGACAGTTCAGGAACTTGCCGTCGCGGCGCTGCGGGACAAAGCTCCGATTCTGAAGAACTGCCGGATCGAAGCCGAAGAAGAAACCGGTGATCTGGGAGCCTTTGCCGATGAGTCTGAGTACGTGATTTCGCTCGACCCAATCGACGGCACGAAATACTTCCGCGATCGGACGGGCGATCAGTGGTGCGTGATGCTGCATCTTCGAACGCGGGACACTGTCCATTACTCATTGGTCTATGTTCCCGAAGATGGCGAGCACGGCACATGGATGGAAGCCGTTGGTGATCGCATTCTTTGCGGGCCGGACGATCTGACGAAGCCAGCTCGCGAAGTGCTGGACTCAATGACGCCCGTCGACGTTGAGAACTGGAACGGCTCGTCGAGCATCTACCTGATCGGATTTCAGGACCGGGATGCCGAGCGGGCTGGTGAGGTAACAACTCTTGGCCTCAATGGAGTCGCCCCGGACGAAATGCCGGGCAGCATCTATCCGTTGCTGGCGACGGGAGCGTTCGGCGGTTCGCTGATCCATTCGCCCAACATTTATGACTTCCCGGTTTCGATGCACCTGGCTCGAATTCTCGGTGGCGACGCCGTCTGGGTTCACAACGGCGAGTCAGTCAACTTCGACGAGATGTGGATGGACGATCGCGCGGACATGTTGCGGCTGCCTGGCATCGTCGCGTGCAGCCCGAAACGCGAGTACCTCGACGAGTTCTGTGCATTGGCGAAAGACTGGCCAAAGGAACGATACATCGACAGCAGTTCGTAGGGTATTGACAAGCGGAGCGCCGGCATACCATCGCTCCGCCGGCCAGAAAGGTACGCCGGCGCTGCGCTTGACATACCCTACTCGTCGTGGCGTCACTGATCGTAGTGTCGCATCGGTCGTTTGTGGGGTTAGTCCAGAATGACGCCCATGTCGGCTCGAAAGAATTTCATGTCGGCCCAGACGTCTTTCTTTGCACCCGGTGATCTCAGCAGGTAGGACGGGTGGTAGGTACAAAGGACTTTGATGCCTTTGTAGTCGAAAAACTTCCCTCGCATTTTCCCGATGGCGGCTTTGGTGCCGAGTAGATTGTGGGCGGCGACGGAGCCCCAGCAGACAATGTATTTTGGATCGACGGTCTCGATCTGAGCGTCGAGATACTCGCGGCAGTTTTCGGCTTCGTTGGGTGTCGGGTTGCGGTTGCCTGGCGGGCGGCATCTGAGGATGTTGCAGATGTAGATTTCCTGACGAGTCAGCTTGCACGCTTCCGTGATTTTGTCGAGCAACTGCCCGGCCTTCCCGACGAACGGTTCTCCCTGGCGATCCTCGTCTGCGCCGGGGGCTTCGCCGATGTACATGATATCGG
Organism: Planctomycetaceae bacterium; assembly: GCA_047611045.1. GTDB lineage: Bacteria > Planctomycetota > Planctomycetia > Planctomycetales > Planctomycetaceae > JABMPE01. The sequence goes on from JBLFXD010000018.1 coordinate 3,700, forward strand.
CTTCCGGGTTGCCAACTCCGAAGACGGTTTGCGTTCGAGTTTCCGCCAGATCCTGACATCGAGCGCAGGCTGCGACCTGTTGGGCGACTCTTGAAAGGCCGGCAATTCGTTCGTCGAGTGGAGCGGTCGAGCAGGGTCGTTTTATTTCGGTCATGTCCGGTGAGAATTCTTGCGGCAACGAGCCCGCAGACGACGGGAGAAACTTACGGGGCACCGAAGGGGTCACGGCCGCCGGCGCAGCTTGTGGTTTATCCGGCTGCGACGCGGACGGCTGGTCGGGATTCGCCTTGGACGAAGTGGCAGGGGCAGAGCTAGCGACTGCCGTTCGCGGCGCAACGACAGACGGTGTGGGAGGCGACGATGCAGGCGCGGTCGCCGATGCAGGCGCGGTCGCCGATGAAGCTGCCTGGGCTGCGACCTGCTGTTCGGAGAGTGCAGCGACGAAGTCCGTTAGTTCGCTCGGGACGTGTGTCACGCCCGCTCGCTGAAGGTCTTCCAGTTTCTGCCGCAGGATCCTTTGCGGATTCATTTGCTCCTGCTCCGGTTGGTTTGTCGGGGAGACACTGTCGTTTGAGGTGGTCGACTTCGTCAGGGGGCCTGACCTACGACCTGGCGGCTTCGGTGCTGAATGTTGAGCTGCAGTTTTTGCTGGCGAAGTTGGCGACGATCTCGATGGCTCGACGCATGCTGGACTCGTCGATTTCGTGGACGTCGATCGGTTTGCCGACGGCTTCGAGCATTGTGATTGTCAGGCGGCCACCCAGGTGCTGGCGGAATTCTTCCAGGCCAGCAAACAGCTCGTCGGTTTCGTGCAGAGCCGGATGGTCGAGCGGGAGTCCCATTTCGGCGAGACATTTCAAGACTCGGGCGGCGTCTGATTCGGGCAGGCCATGCACGAGCGAGGAATAAACCGTGTCCACAGCGACGCCGATGCCGACAGCCTCGCCGTGCCTGAGGCCAAAGTTGGTCATCACCTCGAGCTTGTGCGCGGACCAGTGGCCGTAATCCAACGGCCGAGCTTCGAGGGCTTCGAACGGGTCTCCACCCTTCGTGATGTGGTTGAGGTGGTGAATCGCCGAGCGGCGAATGATTGGCTCGGTGATGTCGGCGGCGCGGCTCTTGATCAGCTCGGCGTTCCGGCACAGATCGTTGAAGAGTTCGGGCTCTTTGAGCAGCGACACTTTCACGGCTTCCGAAAAGCCGCAAACGAAGTCACGGTCGGGCAGCGTCGCCAGAAGTTTCGCGTCGTTGATCACTGCCCACGGAACGGCGAACGATCCCACCCAGTTCTTCTTCTCGAACAGGTTCACCGCGCTTTTGACGCCGACTCCCGAGTCTGCCTGAGCGAGCGTGGTCGTGGGCAGTCGGACAAGACGGATTCCGCGGTGGGCGATCGCGGCTGCAAAGCCGACGGCGTCCAGAACAGCTCCACCGCCGATGACGACAACGTAGCTGCGTCGGTCGAGGTCGGCGTGGTTGATGCACTTGAGCATCCGCTCGAGAATGTGGATCTCGTTCTTGACGACTTCTCCGCCGGGCACTGTCTGAATGTTGCCGGGAGTCAGAAAGCGGTCAGCGTTGTTCTGGCAGAATGCTTCGACGCGCGAGCGAAGTTCGGGGACCGCATCGGCGACGCATTCGTCCAACCAGAATTGCACTCGCGGAAGCTGGTCACCCGAAGGTTCCAGCACGCGGAGGAGGACGTCCTGATCGTCGCCGAGCACGTCCTCAGTAAAACGAAGGCGATGCACGAAGGGGACGGCAAACGAAATATCGATCGTCCTTGGGTCGACATATTCTGGCATGGGTGACTCCTTACCGGGCGGCAGGCGTGCGGGGATGGCAGTGGGGTGAGGCCGGCACGGTGTCGAGATGACAGTGTGAGCGGCGAACGATCGCGACGGTTTTCAATAGCCCGATTCCGTCGGATCTGGTTGCCTGATCCATCAGGGGAACATTGCAACGGCAGGGCGAAGGACATTGTGACGATCGGTCAATGCTTGATCAACCAGTTGCCCGAGATCGATGTCGTGCTGCTGTTCGAAAATCGACTGAGTCCAACGGTCGTACGGATCGTGCCGATCAGAATGCGGACCAGACGAGAACGGCCACAGGCCTCGCACAAGCCAGCGGTCGTTCATCGGCGATCAGATTGGAAAGGCGAGCTGACTGAGCACGGACGTGTCCAGGACGAATGCTTCGTCGATTTCGCCGGCGTCTCCAAAGACGACGTTGGAACCGCTGCCTCCCGCGAGTGTGTCCGAGCCACCGTTCCCCTGCACGATGTCGTCATCTTCTTCGCCGAGAGCGATGTCGTCGCCACTTCCGCCGAAGATCGAATCGTCACCGTCTCCGCCGATGATCGTGTCGTCTCCGTCGTTGCCGTTGAGGGCGTCGTCGCCGTCGCCGCCGCTGATGAGGTCGTTGCCGGCTTCACCTTTAACGATGTCGTCACCTTCTCCGGCGACCAACGTGTCATCTCCGGCACTACCTTTGATCGTGTCCGAGCCGTCTCCGCCAGCGAGGTAGTCTCGACCAGAGTTACCTTTCAGCGAGTCGTTACCGGTTCCGCCACTCAGGACGTCCTGACCAGAACCGCCGAACAGCGTGTCGTTACCCAGGCCGCCGTCGATTGTGTCATTGTCTGCCTGACCGTTCAGAGTGTCAGACCCGCCGCCGCCAAGCAGGCTGTCGCGGCCGGAATTCCCAAAGACAAAGTCGGCTCCCGCACCCGCATCGATGGTGTCGTTCTGGTTGCCGCCCATGATCACGTCATCGCCGTCTCCGCCGAAGATCCTGTCGTCGCCGTTCAATCCCATAATCATGTCGTTGCCTGCTCCGCCGAGCAGGATGTCGTCGCCGGCTTCACCGTTGATCATGTCGTCGCCGTCGCCGCCGTCGATAACATCTCGAGACGTGCCGCCGGTGATCGTGTCGTTGTCAGCGCCGCCTTCCAGCAGCAATTGATAGCCGCTGATCGAAGAACCCGACGCGGTGATCGTGTCGGCACCAGCGTCGCCTCGAACGAAGAAGCTGGTGAAACCCGAGCCGCTGAGTGTTCCGATCGTGATGGTGTCAGCACCGTCGCCAGCATTGATATCGATGCGGGAGATTGAGCTGTCGATGGTGACTGTCGATACGCCTTCGTTAATCAGGACGTTGCCCCCGGCTCCGGTGACGTTGAATGTGTCATCGGTGACGTCTCCCTGAATCACGACGGTGTCGAAACCGGACGTGTTCGACAAAGTGTCGTTGCCCGATCCGTTGCCCGCCCAGACAAGAGCATCGACTCCGGCCCCGCCATCAAGAACGTCTTCCCCGCCTTCGCCGTCGAGTGTGTCGTCGCCGTCGCCGCCGAACAGAGTGTCATTGTCAGCGCCGCCGAAGAGCGAATCGTTTCCGCCTCCGCCGTCCAGCGAGTCCAACCCGGTTCCACCCTGAAGTTCATCGTCGCTGTTGTTGGCGAGGATCGTATCGTTGCCGCCATCGCCTGAGAGCGTGTCGGTTTCGATGTTGATGATCGGCGGTGGGTTCGGAAGTGGCGGCGTTGGATTGTTGCCGGGGTTTGGTTGTCCGTTGGGCGTTGGATCGTTGTCAGTGATCCGTGCTTCACCCATCCCATCCTGAACGAGAGCCCCCAGCGGATTGACCAAGTCGACGAAGAAGTTTTCACCGTTGATCTCGTCATCAAAGTCGCCGAGGACCGACACGATGATTGTCTGAGAGCTGTCGCCCGTGGTGAATGTCAGCGTTCCGCTGGTCGCGGTGTAGTCATCCGGTTCGACCGCAAATCCGTTGCGTGTCTGAAAGCTGACCGACACCGGATCGAGAACGGGCCCGGTCACCGAAACTGTGAACACAGCCTGGACGGTTCCAACGTTGCTTTCGAAGACGGTTGTGTCACTGATTGAGAACGTTGTGGCGCGAGCATCGATCAGGTCATTGCCTTCGCCGCCGAGCACCGAGTCAAACCCCGTGCCGGTCAGGATGGTGTCGTTGCCGTCGTTGCCGTGCAGCATGTCGTCATCGCCGTCGCCGGAAATGAGGTCGTCGTTGGCGCCGCCGAATACCGAGTCGACCCCGTTGCCGCCTCGGACAAGGTCGTTGTCTGCCTGCCCGTTGACATTGTCGTCACCTTCGCCGCCGTTCAGCGTGTCGTCACCGTCGCCGCCGTTGACCGTGTCGTTGCCGGTGCTGCCGTCAATGATGTCGTTGCCGGTTCCGCCGTCGACTGAATCAAGTCCGTCGCCGGCGTCGATGTTGTCGTTGCCGCTGCCGCCGTTCAGTGTGTCATCGCCGATCCCGCCGGTGATCGTGTCTGAGCTTGATCCAGCGTCGATGAAGTCGTTGCCGCTTTCACCTGAAATCGTGTCAGAGCTGCTGCCTCCGAAAATCGAGTCGTCGTCTGTTCCTCCGAAGATCAAGTCGGCACTGCTGCCCGCATTGATGGTGTCGTTGCCTGCGCCTCCAAAGAGCGTATCGGAGCCGTCGTTGCCGATGATCAAATCGGCTCCGCTCTGGCCTTCGATCGAATCTCGCCCGTGTCCGCCGTCGAGCGTGTCGTCTCTATTGCCGCCGATGATCGTGTCTGAGCCGTCGCCGCCCAGGACCGATGTCGCGATGTCGTTGCTGGCGCGAATGAAGTCGGTCCCGTCGCCACCGTCCAGCACGATCGAAGTGATGGCCGTGTAGAACGACTGGTTGACCAGCGAGGCGTCGACAAAGTTATTGCCGCCGCCAGCGCTCACCATGATGCCGGTAAGCGAACTGGTTGAGAGCGGGCCGAGCCCCACGAAGTCTTCAAACTGGCCGGTCGAATTGAATTCGATTCGGACGTTCGCGCCGAGCGCGCTGATGCGGACGTCCTCGTTGGCGTCCATCGTGATGTTGAGCACGTCGTTGGAAACAAACGCGTTCACGGACAACAGAGTCCGGTCCTCAAGGTGTTCGATACTTTGTCGCCGACGTGAAAGTCGTCTGGAAAGTGATCTCAGCCACGGCGTAATTCGCATGATACCTGGACCTGATAAAACAGAAGTGCGCGGTTTTGTGGGACGGCTGAACATTGCAGGGCGCAATGAACCACCGCTCGTGAATATCGCATATCGCAAACCTGCCAAACCTGAGCGACGTGACATGGGCCCAGATGAGAGAAACGGTTCGGCAGCAGAAGTCTTAATAGCGGCGGGTATCGTACCGGGCTTTCGGGCGGTCTTTGCAAGCGAAACCCGAGATTCGTGTAACCACCCTGAAATGTTTTCAGACTACGAGTCGGAACACCTGTCAAACCTGACCGATTCCTGTCCGGATTGCCGTGGCGACGTTGCACCAAATCCTTGTAAGCAGGCTCAAGCGTGCTCGCACAGCCGATCGACCGCGGCGTCGAGTTCCGAGCTGCGAGTCTCCCAGAAGAATCGCTCGACGTTGGGACGAGCGTTGCCGAGCAGTGAATCTGCGGCCGCGTTGGGAGAGTTGAGAGCTTTCGCCATAGTCGCTAGCGACCGGGCAATTCCTGCCGCTGTCCCGTCATGGAAAGAGCTGAGGTTCGCTCCAAGCGTCTCGGGATAGGCCAGAGCGTTCGGGACAAGCGGGCGACATCCGGCCGCGACGGCTTCCAGGACTGAGATCCCGAAGAACTCGTGGCGAGCGGTCGAGACGACGACGTCGGACTCCGACAGAATTCGAAGATACTCGGCACGAGACTCCGCAAAGCCCCAGTGGCGGATCTGCGACGAGAGTCTTCCTTTCGCGTCGTCAAAGCACGACGGTGAATTCCGGAACGACTCGCCCAGCACGCTGACTTCGAACGGAACGTTCAACCTGGAAAGCTCGTCGAGAGCGGCGAAGAAGAGTTCGGGGTTCTTGTCATGTTCCCAGCGAGACGCCCACACGATGCGAAGTGGTCGGTCCGTCAGTGGCTCCGTTGGTCGCTCGACTCTTTCAGCAGTTGAGCCAGCGGAGGGAGCATCGAAACCGGGATGCTGGATTTCCGATTTCGCCAGAATTTGATCGACGGACTCCTCGTGACCAAAATCCGGCATGCGACGAAGCAAAGCGCCGAGCGCGGTCAGAAACTCATCGCGATGATAATCCGAGTTGAACCAGACAGTGTCGGCAGCCAGCGCCGAAGTCATGTTTGAATAGGCAAAGTGAAAGTCGCGTTCCTCGTCCTGCTGAGTCGGGTAGGTCAACTGATTCTCATGAAAGTAGACGATCGACGGTAACTGCCGAACGGACTCCGGGCATAACCCGCGAAACTCGGCCAGCCCCAACATGTCCGTACAGAACAAGACGTCCCACTGCGGTGCGGCCGATGCTCGGTCACCATGCAGATCGAGAAGTTGCTGAGAAAACGTGACGGCCGAGTGCCGCATCCGCCACTTCCACTTATAAGCGGGCAGTGGCAGTACGGTGAATTTGTGCCGACTGTGGGTGACCCATCCGTCGAGGAATGCCTGATGGCTTCCGCCGTGCCAGGGATTTAGTGCGAGAATTCGTCGAGTCATCGCGGGCGGACGATCCAGTTAAGGTGGCAGCGCTTGAGTTCGTTTCGAGGGTCTGAGAGAATCCGCACTTCACACGGCGAAGTTACGCAACAAAGTATGTATCCCGCGCGACGCTGAGTCGCACACCCACAGATTCAATAGTCTTTCTGATCATCACAACAGGTTGAACCTCAACTCGGAAGCAGCATCCATGTCGAACCCACAAATCCTGATGAGTGCCTTTGCAGACGAGGCCGCAAACCACAAGACGGCTCTCGAACAGTTTTCGGCATTGGCCGCCGTCGGCCTGCGATACTACAGCCCGAGGTTCATCGACGTCGATTCTTCCGGCGTGGTGAAACACGTCGTCGATTTGAAAAAGTCCGAATACAAGCAGTTGAACAAGCTGCACGACGAGTTCGGAATGAGGGTTACGAGTATCGGCTCGCGAATCGGAAAAGTGAAACTGCAGGACATCGACGACGGCTCGCACAACAAGTTCATCCCCATCGCGAAGTATCTGAAGACGGAAGTGAAGGCAACAATCGAAGCCGCTCTCGCGCTGGACACGAAGCTGGTCCGAGGATTCTCGTTTTACCATCCGGTCGGTTCGAACCCTGACGATCACATTCCTCAGGCGGTCGATCAGATTGGCCAGATCGCCGATGCCTGCCAGGCATCTGGCGTGATTTACGGATTGGAAATTGAGCCGAACCTGATCGGCGAAACCGGACCGCTGCTGGCAAAGATCGCTCGCAAGCTCAAGCACCCGAACATGGTGCTGATTTACGATGGCGGAAACATTGCCGCTCAGAACAAAGATCGAATGCAGTGCCTGTCCGAGTTCCGTGACATGGCTCCGTACCTTGGCTGGATGCACATCAAGGATTACGCCATCGATCGGTCTCTGAACTGGTCGGGAACGGTCGACGAAGAGCGACTGAAGAACTTCGTACCGGCCAACGTCGGCGACGCCGGACACGAACAGGTGCTCCTCGAACTACGCGATCATCTTCCGAAGTTGACAAAGAAGATGCAGAAGCTCGGCGTTCCGGGATTCTTCCTGGAAGTCGAACCTCACCTCAAGGGCGGCGGACAGTTCGGCGGATTCAGCGGCCCGGACGGCGTCGGCGTTGCGGTGCGAGCATTGCGATCCGTACTTGACTACGTCTCCATCGACTATGACATTCGAACCTTCGCCGACATCCGCGAAGCTCGCGGCTTCTAATCCGGCAAGCGTTGTCCTGTAGGTCAGGCTCCGCCTGACGAAGTCGTGTTCCTGCGAAATTCAACATCGAACGGAGCGAGCCAGATGTCTGCTTTCAGATTTGCTGCAGCGGGAATTGCCGTCGTCTTAATGCTCGCTTCGAACTCGTTCGCGCAGAAAGAAGCGTCAACCGACAAGACAGACGAAGAGGGCCGCTACACGCGGCGGGCGAACCACGATCCGAACGGCATCGGCAAGTTCTACATGGGCCGAGAAATCGCTCACGTAATGGGCTTCGCCGGTGCTCGGTGGCTGGAGCGAACCGAACGCGAAGAAGAAGAACGACTCACACTGCTGGTGCGGTCTCTGAAGCTGAAGCCTGGAATGATTGTTGCCGACATCGGCGCCGGCAGCGGCGTGATATCGATGCTGATGGCCGAGCAGCTACTGCCGGACGGAAAAGTAATGGCCGTCGATATCCAGCAGGAAATGCTCGACCGCCTGGCTGACAACTGCAAGAAACGCGGAGTCACCAACGTCATCCCGGTGAAGGGAAAAGTGAAGTCGCCAAATCTCAAGCCAGGTACCGTCGACCTGATTATTCTGGTCGACGTCTATCACGAGTTCGAGTTTCCGTATGAGATGAAACTTGAGATGTCAAAGTCGTTGAAACCCGGTGGACGAATCGCGTGGGTTGAGTATCGAAAAGAAGACCGCACCGTCCCGATCAAGCTCGTCCACAAAATGTCCGAGGTCCAGGTCAAACGCGAAGCCAGCCAGGAAGGACTCGGTCTAAAATTCGCCGAGACCATCCGCGTTCTGCCTCGTCAGCACATCGTGATCTTCGAGAAGGCAGTTGCGGATAAAGATGAGTAAGTAACTTCTGGCAGCAATCGAATGCGAGACGACGAGGTGAAGAAACTTCCTCGAGAACTCAACGAGTTTGCGGCCAACGTCGTTGAATCCATCCATCGAGCCGTCGGTCGATTTGATCTTCAGCGCACCGAGCCATTGCCGGGCGACTCTTCCGCAATGGGCGGATGGTACGTTGGTTGGGAGAATTCCGAATTCGTCGCATCCGCCTCACAGGATCGTTCCGGAGACGTTTTGGCCATCTGTATTGGTTCAAGGATTCGCCGTCGACCACGAGCTCAAATGCGTGGGCCCTGGTCACTGTCGCATCTTCGAGGACACCTTGAAGGAACTCCCGATCACTACATCTTCGAATCCGCTGAAGATCAGATCACGTGGCTGGAATCGAATCTGGATCGATTGCTCAATTCTTCTTTCCTGAATTCCGATGAGTTGAATGCATGGGCAGTCAATGCCTCGCGAAGAAGGTATGGTCAACGAAGTCGGTCGTAGTTGTCGGCGGATCACGTTCAACAATTGCACGAGTGACCGACCACATTTCCGGGCAACAGAGATTTCGAGCAGGACACCATGCAAGCTCCCATTTCAACAGCTGAATTACGACAGGCTATCGATCGTGTACCGCGATTTGCACTCGCTCACCTGCCGACGCCACTGGAGCCGCTGCGGAATCTTTCCAAAGAGCTGGGTGGGCCGACGATCTGGATCAAGCGGGACGACTGCACGGGGCTGGCGTTTGGAGGCAACAAGACTCGGCATAACGAGTTTCTGCTCGGCGCCGCACTGGCGGAAGGTGCTGATTACTTTGTGTGGGGAGCCGGCGTTCAGAGCAACAACTGCCGGCAGACGGTCGCTGCCTGTGTGAAAGCCGGCATCCCGATTCACCTGGTGCTGAGTCGCGCGCACCTGGATGGCCCGGTCGAGACGCAAGGTAACCTGCTGCTCGATCAGTTGATGGGAGCCTCGATCGAGTTCGTCGATGCTCCGGTGGGGCCAGAACTGGACGCCATCATCGCTGATCGTGCAGAGCAACTCCGCCAGCAAGGGCATCGACCATTCTTCTGGAACCGAAACCCGGTCGTGCAGATTGCGGCGATCAGTTACGTCGAATGCGCCGTTGAGATTGCAGAACAATGCCAGCGCGAGCAGATTGATCCCGCAGCGATCTATGTGAGTTCGTGCGGGTCGACCGGCGCAGGGTTGGCTTTGGGAGCGACGGTGCTTGGCATGAACGGCCTCGTCCGAAATATCGCGCCGCTCACCTGGCCTTGGGACACCGCGACGGACATGGCGGACGTCGCGTGCGACGTCGCCCACAGGTTGCAGATTCCGCATCGTCTTTCGGCTGGCGACCTGAACGTCTCGGAAGATTACATTGCACCCGGATACGGAACTCCGGGGCCGGACTGTCTTGAAGCCTTGCAACTCGTCGCCCGTACGGAATCGATTTTTCTGGATCCCATCTACTCGGGAAAGGCGATGGCCGGCCTGATTGATCATGTCCGCCGCGGCGATTTTTCACACGGCGACGACATCGTGTTTGTGCACACGGGCGGGACGCCGGTGCTGTTCGCGATGCATGAGTTGCTGGCTGATTCAATCCCGCTCCGAGACGGTCCGTTTGCTGGCGAATCAAACGGCGAATGCAAAGCAAAAAGCCCGTGACCCCAGGCGAGGTCACGGGCTGATTTTTCTGAGTCTTCAGGTAAATGGCGACGCTTCTTAGAATTCTCCGCCGCGTTCTCCGCCGCGAATCGTGATCAACGCTTTGAAGACTTCAGGATCGATGTTCTCTGAAATGAATCGGACTGATCCGTCTGAAAACCCGGCGTTCATTCCGCCGGGGAATGAACTACCGATTCCGTCCGGGCCGTTGATGTAGGGTTCTTCGGTGAGCCCACGCAGAGTTGATCGTCCGCCCTGTGCCCACGGTCCAAAGTCGTCCGATGCTTCAGTAATGGCGATCGTGTTTGACGTTCCGTCCGTGATGTCCCGGAGACGTGTCTGGCGGTTGTAGCCGAACATTCCGGCACCGGGATCGTCGATTTTCAGGTTGGCTGCGTCTTTTCCGATTCCGGCCATGCCCACGTAGTGAGTTGCTCCTTCGAGGGCATTCGATTCGGCCGGGTTTCTGAGCATCTGGAGATTGAATCCGGTCCAATCGGTGTTCGCTTCACTCTTCCAGCCGCTCTTCTGGTCGATCTGTTCGTAAAGCGCCGCCTGTTCGATGAACGGAAGTAGCGAGACGATCCAACTGAGCCGATCGTCAACTTCTTCAGCCGAGTCTTCGACTGTTCCCGCTGGAAATCCGTTGTACACGTCGTGGTAGTTGTGCATGGCGAGAAGGAGTTGCTTCAGATGGTTCTTCGACTGAGTTCGGCGGGCCGCCATTCGAGCCTGCTGCACAGCCGGAAGCAATAATGCAGCCATGACTCCGACTGATCCAACACTGCCGATTCCGCCAACGTCTCCGCCGAACGGAAGAGAAGGTAATGAACCGCGTGACACCCAGCGGAATCCATTTTCCGTCGACTCGCTGACGAGGACATTCGGAAACAGCGGGCGAACGACCAACTCTGACGGCGGGACATCGGCCAGTTTGACCGGCAACTCTAAATCTCGTGGGAACATTCCAGAATTCCGCAAGCCAGCCTGAGCTCCTGAAAACAACAGCGGAGCATAGCCCATCAGGGCTCGGTAGATTCGCCTCGGGTTGCTGACGGTGATCGACGTGAATTCTTTCGGCATCGCATCCAGCGCGACTTGCAGTTCTCGCGACGGCACGAAGTGATCGAGCTTGCCGTCGATCCGCAGCAGTGCCGCTTCGGCCGTTTGCGGCATCAGTCCGGCGATCACCCAATCCTTATCGACAACCAATCCGCCGAACTCAACGCCTTCGACTTCGAACGTGATTATCTGCCGCCCGTACTGTTCGCTGCGAACAACGGAGAATTCTCCACCAGCTGCCGCTTCGGCCATTAGCAGCACGTGGTCGAGCGTTCGCTTCAGTTTCTCCGCATCTTTGACTTCGGTCACGATGGCGACGCCACCGAAACCCAGGAAGTCCTGGCTGCTGTCGAGGTAAACGGTCGTGACATTGCCGAGCGTGTCGAACAGGTCTTTCTTTGGATCAAAGCCGATGATTTGAGGTGCGGCTTCGAGTCCCTGCTCGATCTGTTGAGCGATTTCCGGTGGCCCCAGTTTTGCAGCATCGCGAACTATGATCAGCATGTCATCGTAAAACTTCGAAAGGCTGAAGCTGCCAGCCGCAAACGTGCTCGTGTCAGCTGGCAGCGGCGGAAGTCGGTCGAACGTGATTGTTTCATGATCGCCCAGTGCCAGCAGGCCTCGCTTTTCGCCGTCGACCTGCAGGACAGTTTCGCTCCACAGAGCTTTGCCTTTGTACCCACTTTGCGAAATGGCTGCTCCAACGTTGTCGAGTCCAACGACTTTCGCAATATCGTCGACAGTAAACGGCTGCCCGTCCGGTTTCTGCATCGGAACAGGGATTGGCATCTGCGCGAAAGTGTCGCGAAGTTTGCCAACGTCGAGCCATGACAGTCCCGTCATGTCGAAGTCGACAGACTCTGGTCCGAACTCTTTCCACAGCGGATTCGCCGTGACGTTCGGTGCTTCTCCGCTGGCAACGGCAACCGCAGTTGGCAGAGCGTTCATCCCACCAGCGACCATCAGGTGTTCGCCTTCGACCCACCAGCCGACTTCGATACCGGGTGTGTCGGGAACGATAAACGATGAGATTCGGCGACCGTCGATCTCCTGAGAATCGACTTCGATGTGTCCGTTTCGCCGTATTAATTCACCGAGTGGTTCTGCAAACTGACCTGCTTGTGGGAAGACGGCAACCGAATACGGAATCGGCATTGGTGGGCCGTTCGGGCCGGGAGCAGCCAGGGCAACGGCCAAGCGAACTCCGTGTTCCTTGACGTGGTTGAATGCCTGTCCGGCAGGGCCGTCAAGAATTCCGCCAGCGGGACCGGCCTGGCTGGCGAGCCCACCGAATGCTTTTTCGAGGAGCGGCATCAGGCCAGACTCGTACAACGCTTCGTGAGCCGCTGTTTCAGAAAATGCCTGAGCGTGCGTCTTCGCCCCGTCCCAGCGGATAAACAGAAGTGCGTCTTTCGGGATAAGTTGGTCGGGCGATTGAGAAACTCGGTTCTGAGCGCGACTGGAGGACAAAGCAAACGCTGCAATCAGGCAGCTCCCCAGCAGCGTTCCCCACATCAGTCGTGACATCTTTGGTGACATTGCGTAACTCCATTGATTCAGGATGCTCGAAGTTCATCTGAACGCCGACAGCCGAAGTATGTCACCGTCGCGACGATTCGCAATGCCCGTCGATGCGATGCTCGCTGAATTAAGTGATGAAGTTTTGCGTGGCGTCTGAGACAAACTTGAGCTGGATCTCGAACTCCCGATTCCTCAATCAGTTGGCATTGTGGCAGCGAGATTCCGGCGGCAGACTGTCAATTGACGACGTCAAGGTTCAGCAGGGTCTGGCATAGGAGACTGGCAAATGAGTAGTCACGAGCTGACCGAAGTTTACGCCGCGCGCGACGAAATTGACGCGACGCTGGTCCAAACCATGCTTGCCGAATCCGACATCGAAGCACGAGTGGTCGGCGGGCAGATCATGGGAGCCGTTGGCGAGGTACCGGCAGGCTTACCGTCGGCGCCTCGTGTCTGGGTTTCGGGTCAGGACGCCAAAGCCGCCGTCGCCCTCATTCGCGAGATGGAAGAGAAACGTCGTGAGACATGGCTTCGGGCCAAGGAATCAGAAGATTCGAATGATCAGTCGAGTAAAGGCTCAATTGGGAAGCAAGTCACAACTGTAGCCGTACTCGGAGCCGCAGCCGTAATCGGAGCCGCCGGCGTCGCCATGTTTCCGGGCGAGTTTGCTGGCCAGAAGTCAGACGAACTGACAGAAGAAGGCGGTGCTGTGTGGAAGTGCTCGACTTGCCAGGAGGAAGTCACGGTCGACTTCGAGATCTGCTGGAACTGCCAACAGCCTCGAATCAGCGACGAATCGAACGTCGAAGACTCGGGACGCGGCGACTGATCAGCCGAGCGGTTGCGGCGTCGCTTTGTGAAAGTCAGTCGCTTCCTGATAACGATTGGCGATTTCGACCAGTTTATTTTCGCTGAAGGTACGGCCAGCAAGTTGGAGCCCGGTCGGCAGTCCGCCCTCGCCCAGACCATTGGGAATCGACAGAGCGGGGATGCCCGTCGCCGCGCCGGCCCCTCCGAGATTCGTAATCTGTGACGAATGAAACCCGCGACGATGCTCGCCCCACGGCCGGTCATTCGGATACGCAGTCGTCGCGAGCGTTGGCGTGACCACGGCGTCAAACGGCTTCAGAAACGAGTCAATCGCGTGCTGCATCTTCGATCGGATTCGCATCGCGTTGATGTAGTCTTTTGCTGGAATGACCATCGCCGCGTGAATCCCCCAGTGGTCTTCTTTAGCGGTCATTTCCCAAATGTCACCCGTCGAGATCAGCCCTTCGAACGCAGCGGCCGATTCGCAATTGATCAAAGTCGACGCGACCGCCGTCCACGGGAAATCCGGCAGCTCGACTTCTTCGATCTCGCAGAACTTTCGCAGCACGGTCAGCGACTCGTCATAGTTCGCCCGAACTTCCGGCTGAACACTCTTCGCTGAGTCTTTCAAGGTTGCGACTTTGTAACGCTCCGAAGCTTCCTTCTTGCCGGGTTGTTCCTTCAGCGGATATTCGTACGAGCGATCGACGCATGATTCGTCAGCGGGATCTTCGCCGGCGATCGCGTTCAGCACGATTCCACAATCGTCAGCCGTTCTGCACATTGGACCGAGTTTGTCGACGGTCCATGCCAAAGCCATCGCACCGTGGCGACTGACTCGCCCATAGGTTGGTCGCAAGCCACTGATTCCGCAGAAGCCTGCCGGAGTCATGATCGATCCCCAGGTTTCCGAGCCAATCGCAAACGGAACCAGTCCACCTCCGACCGCCGAACCCGGGCCTGATGACGAGCCACCCGCCCACCGCGACGTATCCCAAGGATTCAGCCCCGGTCCGGTGAACGAGGCATTGGCCTGGCGGTAGCCGAGTCCACCAGCAATTTCGACCATCGCCAACTTGCCGATCAGCACCGCTCCGGCTTCACGCAACCTTGCGACGACGGTTGAGTCCGCATCAATAATTCGATCACGAAACGGAGCGGCTCCCCAGGAAGTGGGAATTCCCTCTGTCGCCAGCAGGTCCTTCACCCCGTACGGAATCCCGTGTAAGGGGCCGCGTTCCTTGCCCGCCTTCAACTCTAGATCAGCCTGCTTAGCTTGCTGAACCGCCAGCTCGTGGGTCACCGTCGCGACCGCATTCAACTTCGGACCGATCGTCTTGAGACGACCGAGAAAAAAAACAGCCAACTCAACACACGAGAAATCATCAGCACGAAGTCGTCTTCCGATTTCGCGAACGGAAGCAAAAGCGATTGTCTCGGGAATTTTCGGCACGGTGACAACCTGCTGATTTGAAGACACTTCAATGACAGACCAAACGTCGAAATCTGACAGAGCACCGTAGGGTTTGACAAGCGAAGCGCCGGCATACCACGTCGCAGGCAACTCTGACAATGGTATGCCGGCGCTTCGCTTGTCATACCCTACTGTTCGGACGCAAACATCCGAAACCTTTGCGTCCTTCGCGAGCTTCTGTTCAGAATGTCGATGAAACAAAAGACCGTACAGAAACACCAAGAAACATTTCCGTCTTGAAAAACCGTCGGGCATTCACCATGAAAATCAAACATGTTCTGTCAGTCGTTCTGATCCTTGGCGCGACGACTTCTACACCGACTTTTGCAGCGGCCAAAGAAGTTCAGACTGACCTGCTCATCGTCGGCGGGACCGAGTCCGGTTGGGCGGCTGCGGTTCGTGCGGCTCGGCTGGGAGTGCCGTCGATCACGATCGTCCATGACGGTGAGTGGCTGGGTGGCCAGTTTACTGAGCAGGCTCTGGCGTGTGTCGACGAAAACAAAGGTGTCGGACAGGTCGGCTGGGGAGTGGACTGGCACCCGATGAAGCGGTCATTTCATCGAAGCGGTTTGTTCAAAGAGCTGATGGACCGCATCGAGTCTTTCAACGAGCAGAAGTACGGATCACCGATGCCGGGCCGCCCCTATCACGGCCCATCGACGTTTCGGCCAGCCGAAGCGGAAGCGATTTTCCGAGCGATGCTGCAGCCGTATCTCGATTCCGGGCAGATTCGCTTAATTACGAACCGCTACCCCGTGCGAGCCGATTACGTTCCAGCGAACATCGTCAGAACGTTTCCGAGGCTCACTGGCTTGTGGTTCGCACTGGTCGGTGGCAAACATCCAGATCTGCATGTCCGCGCGAAGATCACGATCGATGCTTCGGACTGGGGTGAGGCAATTCAGGTTTCGGGAGCCGCGTTCGAATGCGGCTCGGATCCAAAGTCGCGATACAACGAGCCGAGCGCATCCGACGATCCGGCCGCCAACCCGCCCAACGAGATGAACCCGATTACGTGGGCCATGATCGTCGCAGAGTCCGGCGGTGAAACTCCGATCGACAAACCCGCTCGGTACGACGATCGAAACTTTGTAAGAACGTCGAGACTTAGCCTGGAGGCCATGCAGGGGCTTCCCTGGGATCGCCCGGTCCGACTCGGCAGCATTCCGCACTGGCCGGATGACGGGAAGGCGTCGCCTCGGCAGTTGTCGGTTTACACGGTTCGCCGGATCGTCGACGGCTACACGAGCAACGATCGTAAGACGAGCATCCTGCTGAACTACATGCTCGGGCAGGACTATCCGCTGGAGCGACTGCC
>JBLFXD010000019.1:0-19944 GCA_047611045.1 Planctomycetaceae bacterium
CGGTCCGCCTGAGCCACAAATGTTATGAAAACCAATGGCTCCACAACCTGCAGATTTCCGCGTCTTTACAAGGATTCCACTCGCGCACATAGAAAACGGTAGAGTCAGGAACTTTGGGGACGACTGAAACTTTGAGGGAACTTTGCGGGCGACCTGAACGTCGACAATCGGTGAAGTACTGAAATTTCGGAAAAGTCAGGGAATTCTCCAATCACAAGAGCCCACTGAACCGGGTACATTCAGTGGCGAATTGTTCGCGGATGGGGTTGTTCGACTTTTCAATGATTACGAGTTGGCATCCGATCCAATCGAAACGTACCGGCGACTAAGTCTGTTACCGAGAGGTGTTCTCCCGGTCGTGTCTGGTCAACCTATTGCCGATATCGCAAACCGAATCGTCCCGGTGAGACGCTTCGGGCCACGACTCAAGGAGCGAATTCGAGTGCTGATGCGCAAGTGGGCAGCCTTGATTAAGATTCGAATGAACCGCAGGGTTCAGCAAGAGCGCCGCGCGCGGCTCGATCAAAAAACAATCAGCACTCAAGCCGAGACGTTGCAGACGCGAATTCTTCCGGCGATCACATTCCAGTTCGACTATTCACTCGACGCGACGAACTTTTTTGACCCAGTCGCCAACCCAGGACGACAGCAGGTTCTGGAACAGGCCGGCAACGAACTGGGTAGCCGGCTGCAGGACACGATCCTCGAAATCATCCCGCACAAGTTCAACGTCGCCGACACATGGACCGCGACGTTTGAAGATCCTGCAACCGGCGGCTCGTTTGACGTCAACGACCTGATCGTTGGCGAGAACATTATTCGAGTCTATGTCGGTGCTCGAAATCTTGGCGGCTCTCTCGGCAGCGGTGGCCCCGGATTTGCCAGCAGCGTCACCGGGGTTCAGCAGTGGATCGACACCGTCCTTGGTCGAGGGCAGGAGGGAGCACTCGGCCCGGACAACACTCAGACGGACTTCTCTCCGTTTGGAGGGTCGATCGCGTTCGACGAGAGTGCTAACTGGCACTTCGGACTCGACACGGCCGGCCTGGACGTGGGCGAGTTCGACTTCTTCTCGACAGCCATTCACGAGCTGGCTCATGTCATCGGATTCGGAACCGCACCGTCGTTTAACAATCTCGTTTCGGGCGGCGTGTTCGTTGGCTCGTCCTCGATCCTTGAGTACGACGGCTCCGGCCTCGTACCTCTCAATGATCCTGCACACTGGCAGAAAGATCTGCAGGACAACGGTGCCGAAGTAGCACTCGATCCGGATCTTACCGACGGAGTCCGGAAGAATCTGACGGCTCTCGACTATGCCGGCTTGAACGATCTCGGCTGGCAGGTCGACGGCGGCGACGCTTACCTGCCGACGATCTTACTGGCCAGCAACACGCCCAACTCTCTGGTCATCCAGGACGACGGAGTTACTGGCGACGGGATTTCGGAATACATTCTGAACGGCGACCCACCCGTCAGCTTTGTAACGGCCGATGCAGACCTGTTGCTGGCTGGAGGCGACAATGACGACTCGGTTTCGATTCTGTCGATCGACTCGTTGTTCAACGGCGATATCGTTGTGGAAGGCGCAGACGGCGACGACCTGCTGGACATCGTCCATTCGCTAGCGGACTTCGTTATTTTCAACGGCCAACTCGGAAACGACTCGCTAGCTTTACAGGGTGGACCGGCCAACACCGTCACGCACAGCTTCACGAATTCCAGTGACGGTTCGGTGCTCGTGGCGGACGGCTCAGATTCGTCCGTTTTCTACACGGGACTGGAGCCAATCTTTGATTCAATCGCCGCGACGAATCGCGTTTTCGAATTCGGCAGCGCGTCCGACATCATCACACTTGACGATGAAGGCACACCCGGCAACGGAATAATGCGACTGTCGAGCGTCTCATCCAGCGAAACCGTTCACTTCGTCGACGCAACGGGTACGGTCATCATCGACGCTGGCGGAGGCGACGATTCGGTAACGATTCTCGCCATCGATTCTGGATTCACGGCGACCATCGATATCCGAGGCGGATCGGGCGACGACTCGGTCAACGCTGCCGCGATCGCAAGTGGACTTCTCGTCAACGGCGACGCGGGCAACGACACCATCACCGGCGGATCCGGTAACGACACGCTGAACGGTGGCGACGACGAAGACCAACTCAACGGCGGCGGCGGCAACGACGCCCTTGACGGCGACGCGGGCAACGACACCATCACAGGCGGAGTCGGTACGGACACGCTGATCGGTGGTGACGACGACGACCTTCTCAGCGGGGGCGGCGG
The DNA here is from genome assembly GCA_047611045.1 of Planctomycetaceae bacterium. Taxonomy (GTDB): domain Bacteria; phylum Planctomycetota; class Planctomycetia; order Planctomycetales; family Planctomycetaceae; genus JABMPE01. The sequence goes on from JBLFXD010000019.1 coordinate 2,290, forward strand.
CAACGACACAATCGACGGCGGAGCGGGGACGGACACGATTGCGGAATCTGGCGATGCCGACTTCACGATAGACGCTTCGTCGCTGACCGGTGTCGGGACTGACCAGTTTTCTGACATCGAGCACGCGTCTCTGACCGGCGGCGACTCTGCCAACACGATCGACGCCAGCCTGTTTACAGGATCGGTCACCGTGACCGCCGGCGCCGGCAACGATACCGTCATCGGCTCGGATAACGACGATCAAATCTTCGGCGACGGCGACAACGACAGCCTGGTCGGCGGCTTGGGGAACGACACTGTCAATGGCGGTGCTGACGACGACGAAGCCTTCGGAGGCGAGGGCGACGACGTCGTGCTCGGCGGGGCGGGCAGCGACACGCTCGATGGTGAAAACGGCAACGACGATATCCGAGGTCAGGCCAGCGATGACCTGCTGATCGGTGGCCAGGGCGACGACACCATTGACGGCGGAGACGGCACGGACAGCCTCAGTGAATCGGGAAACGTCGACTTTACGTTAACCGATGTTTCATTGGTTGGAATCGGAAATGACCAGTTAGCGAGTCTTGAACATGTCGAACTGGCCGGTGGTTTCTCTGCAAATTCATTCGACGCGTCGGCATTCTCTGGTAACACAATCCTGCGAGGGTTCGGCGGGGCAGACACGTTAATTGCCGGCTCTGGAAATGACATCCTGGTTGGCTATTCGGGACACGACAGTCTGGTTGGCAACGCGGGGAATGACACACTGCTCGGTTCAGCCGGCAGCGACATACTCGATGGCGGAGCCGGCGACGATCGCCTGCGAGGGCAAGGCGGTTCACGAGATCAGCTCTTCGGCGGATCAGGCAACGATGAACTCGACGGCGGGGCCGGCAGCGACACCTTGAGAGGTGGCGATGGTCAGGACACTCTGGTGGGTGATTCTGGCAACGATTTCATGAGCGGCGGCGCTGGCGACGACAGCCTGCTTGGTGGTAGTGGCGCAGACATTCTCAACGGCGACGATGGACAGGACACCTTGGTCGGCGAGTCGGGCAACGACCAGCTCAACGGCGACGCCGGCAATGACAGCCTGCTCGGCCAGGACGGAGTCGACACACTGGACGGCGGAGATGACGACGACACTCTCGTCGGCGGCAACGATGACGACGTTCTCTTTGGCCAGTCCGGAAACGACGGTCTCGACGGAGGAGCGGGCAACGACATCGTGAACGGCGGATCCGGGAACGATGCTCTGTTTGGTGGCCTGGGCAACGACAGCATGTACGGCGGGTCTGGATCGGACCTTGTTATCGGCATGTCAGGGGATGACATTGTCAGAGGCCAAAGCGGCTTTGACATTCTGGCCGGCGGCAGCGGCACAGGTGCTGATACCGACGACATCGTCGATGGCGACCTCGATGAGATCGATGAAATTTTCTCGATCACACTGCCGGCATGGGTTGAGTCTGAACTTTAGACCATTTTCATGGCTTCTGTGCAGGAGCTGGAACGCTGAAAGGCCTCTGCTTCCTTGGTGGCCCTCCTGCAGGGCACTGAAAACCAATTCTGAAAGTGCATTAGGCAACCCTACTTCGTCGAATCCTGATGTTCCTCGTCTAGAAACGGTTCGACGCTTAACACGCCCTTGCTGGTGACCGTTGTCGTAACGGCTCCCGATTCTGGCGTCATGATCACGCGAGTCTCTGAGCCGTAGTTAGATTCCAGGTCTTTCTGATAAGCCGGCGTCGGCGCACTGGCAACCACGAAGGTTGGACTCGCCCAGGCAGCAAGCTCGCGAGGGTTCGCAGCCGGCGCTCCATGATGAGGAGCCAGCAACACGTCGGCCTTCCTCGGCGGTTGCTTCAGCAGTTCGTCCAGTCCGGCTTCGTCGAGATCTCCGGTCAGCAGTATTCGACGCTGCTGATACTCAAGTTCCAGCACGACGCTCGCGGCATTGTCTGAATCGTAAGACGTCGCTGCGACAGGCTGCAGAATTCGCATCGTGACTGCGTCGTCGAAACTCAGGCTGTCGCCTTGGGAAATTATCGTCGTTCTGACACCCAACTCTGCCGCAGCCTCAAAGGTCTCCAGCGTGAGTCGCTGACGGGAATCCGGAAAATGCCTCGAACATAGAATCCTGCCGACCGGCATCGACTCCAGGAGATCGAGCACACCGTTGTAATGATCGATGTCGGAATGTGAGACGACCAACGCATCAACCTTCGAGATTCCGCGAGCCCACAACGCCTCTTTCAACACCCGAGACGAAAATTCACCGCTGGCTCGACTGCCAACGTCGTAGACCAGTGTTTTGCCTGACGGAGTTTCGACGATCACCGACAGGCCATGCCCCACATACAGCGCCGTGCAGCGGAGTGATCCTTCTTCGCGATCCGCTGGTAAGAGTGTCAGCCCGAAGATGGCCCACACTCCGACGCCGCACCAGACTCGCGCCGGTCGACGCTTCAAAGTTGTCGCCAGCATGGCGGTCGCCGCTGCCGCATAGAATACGATCAACCACCAGCCAGGATGTTCCGGAACGTAGGCATGCCCAAGATCGATCGACGCAGCCAGATCAACGGTCGCGACGAGCCACTTCAGAAACCAGCCGAAGACAACCGCAAACGGCCACGCGATCGTCTGCGAAATGACTCCGAGCAGAATCGACGCAAATCCGAAACACAAACCCACGCCGACAACGGGAATCAGGAGAACGTTGATCACAAGCCCGACAGGCGAAACTACATTGAAAACAGACACGACAAGTGGTGCCGAAATCAGCCAGATGCTGCCCGACACAAGCCACATTGCTCCGACGCTTTTTCCGAACGCTTTCAGAGACCGGATCCACGGACGCTGCAGAACCTCGGGAATCGATGCCGGGCTTCCCACTGTCTTGTTGTCAGCGTCCGAGGCTGCGGCGACATCCGGTTCACCGTTCGAGAGCCGACCTAACGACGTCAACCAGAAGATCACCGCCACCGCCAGGAATGACAGTTGGGATCCGACGTCGAAGAGGCTCGACGGATTCATCCCAAGAATGACGATCGCAGCGATCGCCAGACTGTTCGCCGAAAAGGCAGGACGACGAACCAACCGTCCGGCACTCCAGATCGCAATGATCACGAATGCTCGAATCATCGGCGGGCGACAATCGGCGACCTGCAGATAGACAAACAGAACGGCCACTGCCAGAAGAATTGAATGCCTGCTGGAAAGCCGCAGCGCTCGACCGATGGCCAGCAGAAACACCATGAGAATGCCGATGTGCAATCCGGAAATCGCCAGAAGATGGACCGTGCCGCTTTCGACAAACACGGTCCGCATTTCTCGCGACAACATCGAGCGATCGCCGAGCAGCATGGCATCGGCGACAGGCCTGACGTCTTCGGGGATCGCAGATTCAAGCACGGCTTCTGCGCGGTTGCGAAGTGTTCGTCGCATCCGTTCGAGCATTGACGTGCCGGACACGGTGACGTTGACCAGTGCCGGATCCCTGACACGAACAATGCCTCGGAGCCCTTTGCCTCGATTGAAAGCAGCACGGTCGAAACCGCCGGGATTCATCAACGGTCGATTCGCCTGACTCCATCCCTGAATGTCGACACGATCGCCTTTCTTAACCCCATCCATGATTCCATCGATGACGATCTGAAGCCGGCCACTAACCAACCGTTGACCGATGGCCGCGTCCAGGCTTTCAACCGCAAGCTGAAACTGTGTTGACGATTCGGGCGGAAGCCGTGAGTTGAACGGGTTCGCTCTCGGAGGCGTCACGACTGGCGCCGAAGCTACGACACCCTCACAGCGAATCAGAGTTGGCTGAGCAGAGAGCAGGGGAGCAATGTCTTCCGACGGAAGGCTATGCCAGACATGGTGGTGATAAATTGCCCCGGTGAACGCCGAAATCACGACCACCGAAACGGCGGCTGAACGCAAGCGGTGCAGAGTTTGCGACACAACCCAGATCAAACACGTGACGACGAAGCCGCCGACTAAGAAGTTCGGCGACCAACTCCCGTACCGGTCAAACAGCACTCCGGTCGCCGTGCCAAGTGCGATCGTCGCGGCCGGAAATCTGCCAAAGGGACTGAACGAACTCGGCTGATCATCGACAACAGTTTGATCCGGTTTTGGTGTTTGTGGAGTGGCATCCGGCACGGACGTCCCGTCAACCGCTTCCGTTTGCGAGGCGTCTTTCAAAGCATCCCTCGCGAAAAAATCAGTTGGCCCAAAACTAATCGCTACAACGCAAGTCGACACAGCCGTCATTCGTCTTCGTCCGAATCCTCTTCGTCCGCATCTTCATCCCCGTCGTCCGGGATCGCTTCGTCACTCAACACCGCCTTGATCGGAAACTCGAACGTCTTCTCCATTTTCACGAGCTGCTCTTTCAGCCCGTCGTCAGAAGCCAGCGTGCCGGCCGCCTGAGTCTGACGGAATTGAGTTTCCAGGTCGTCGATGTTTGCCTGCAGCTCTTCGACTTCTTCTGGCTTCATCCGATCAATGAAGAGCACGCCGTCCAGATGGTCGTTTTCATGCTGGATGACTCGCGCGAGGATCTCGGAACATTCCATTTCGAATCCCTGGCCGTCGATGTCGTAAGCTTCCAGCACGATCTCTTCGGCTCGAGCGACCTGTCCGTAAAGTTCGGGCAGGCTCAGACATCCTTCCTCGCCTTCGACGTTGCCCTTCTTCCGAATGATTTCCGGATTGATGAAGACCAGTTCTTCTTCGGTCTCTTTGGGATCGGCCGTCGTGTTGACCACGAAAAACCGGTACGGAAGCCCCACCTGAGTGGCGGCCAGCCCGATTCCGCGAGCTTCGTACATCAGGTCAAACATGGCCCTGACGGTCGCCTTAAAGTCCGGCGTGAGTTCGGTGAGTTCTTTTGCCTTCCACCTCAGAGCTGGATGTCCGTACTTAACAATCTCCATGAGAGGGCGTCTTTCGGTCTGCAGTTATCACTACTGAGGCAATGAATTTAATTTGGCGTGAAATCGGGCTGCGGATTATAGCGATGCTTCGATGCTGGTCGAGCAGGCCAGTTTTCGAAGAATAACCGGGCGAATATCCAACGGCAAAAACAGGCGACTTTTATGCGGAGATTCTGGTATGCTGGCGATTCTCACCCCCAAACATCCTCCCTCAAATCCTTCATCTCAGGCTCCTGCCATGAAGAATGCCGAAGCCCTTCGACGCGACCTCAGCCGCCGCCAGTTTCTGGGACGAAGTGCGCAGAACGCTGCCGGAGTCGCGGCCGGCATGGTTGGCCTGTCATCGACCGTCGCCAAAGCCGACAAAAGCAGCCCGGTTCGAGTCGGAATTATCGGAGTCCGTAACCAGGGCCGAAACCTCGCCGCGGCGTTTGCGAAGATGGCGGACGTTAATGTCGTTTCGCTATGCGACGTCGATTCGAGCCTTCAGTCTGCCGCCATGACGAGCGTGCTGGATTCTCAGGAAACAGCCCCACGGTGGGAGTCAGACTTCCGAAATGTGCTGGACGATCCTCAAGTTGATGCCGTTGCCATTGCGACGCCTGATCACTGGCATGCGATCATGGGCATCATGGCCGCTCAGGCCGGCAAGGATGTCTATCTTGAAAAGCCAGTCTCGCACACGATCGAAGAAGGGCAGCGACTGATCGACGCCGCTCGCAAGAACGACCGAGTCATGCAGACCGGCCTGCAACAACGCAGCGGCTCGCACTTTCAATCAGCGGTCGACCTGGTCCAAAGCGGAAAGCTTGGCGAAGTCCGACTCGCAAAAGCATGGGTCGCTCAGTCACGAAAATCGTTCGGCAAACAAGCCGACGAAGCGCCGCCCCAAGGAGTCGACTACGACCTCTGGCTCGGCCCATCTGCAGAACGACCCTTTAACGTTCACCGTTTCCACCATCACTGGCAGTGGTTCAACGAGTACGGCATCGGAGAACTCGGCAACTGGGGAGTGCACCTGTTGGACGTCGCTCGCTGGGGATTGAAACTGGATCTTCCAGAACGAGTCAGCGCCTCCGGCGGGAACTACGTTTTCAAGAGCGGCCAGGAAATGCCGGACACTCTGGCGGCAACGTTCCACTATCCGCGTCACACCATTCTTTGGGAACATCGATTGTGGAGTAACCACGGTCTGGAAGGACGCGGTTCCGGAGTTTCCTTTCATGGTGAAAAAGGCACGCTCGTCGTCGACCGCAGCGGCTGGAAAGTTTACGACTCGAAAGAGCGGTTGAACTCTGACACCAGCGATCAACTCAACAGTCACCTGCGAAACTTCATCGACTGCGTCAGAACTCGCCAGCGACCGAATGCCGACATCGAGATCGGACACCAAAGCACAACGCTATGCCACCTGGGCAACATCGCCTGGCAATTAAATCGGGAAGTCCGCTTCGACAGCGACTCTCAAACATTCCACGACGATGCCGAAGCGAACCTGCTTCTGACCAAGACCTACCGCGACCCCTGGCAACTTCCTGAGGTCTGAGCGTCAAGCGATCTCGCTGGCGAAACTCGGCAGGAGCAAGCCCGATGAGTGAAGACTCGCAAGAACGAGTTCGCGACGTCGACCGGATCCGCTTCCACGAGCCCGTCACAATTCGCCTTTACGGTGTCAAAGAGATCTCATTGCCGACGTACCTCATGTGGTACCTCGCGACCATCATTCTGGTCGTCGCGTTAATCGCTGGCTGCAACGAAATCATGCAGCCTCAAACGAGATTCGGAGAAGGGATTAGGCGATCGATCGAGCACGAAGGATGGGTGCTTGATGCCGTCGCGTGGGGACCTGCGTGCCTTGTCGCAGGGCTGGTTTTCGAACTCTTCGAAGGTGCCTTCGTCATGTACGCGTTCCGTCGCCGGTTCCAACAGCTGCGACAGGAACATCCCGACTTCGGCTGATCGAAGCCGCCTACTCAACGAAAACGCCCCGGAGACATTCAAGTCACCGGGGCGTTTGTCTTGCTCTAGCAGATTCAGAAACAGCTAAAACTAACCTTAACGAGGTGGCTGCTGCATCTGTTGCTGGACGTAAGTGACGATCTGGAAGATACCCTGCAGGGTCTTCGCTTCGATCTTTGTCCGAAGTTGAACTCCCTGCGGAACAGTGCCTGCCGAGAAGCCGATGTAGCTTCGAGGTACCGACAGTCCTGCAAGTTGCTCAGCTTTGATCGGCACAGGAATCGGAAACTTTTCGGTCGCCAGTACGGCTCGTGCGAGGACAATCAGAACATTCGGCAGGTCAACCTGCCCAACAATGTTGGCGTCTTCGAGCAGCCCTTCACGGCTCTTCTGATTGTCTGACGGCTTCGTGCCGGGTGTCGCATCGTAAGCAGCCAGTGCTTCTTTCATCGTGTCCTGCGTTCCACCGATCGTTTGGATCATGACGTCGTCATTCTTGACGAGCAGCCGCTGAATCATCCCATCCTTGCCGTGCAGCATTTCCTGAAACATGTTCTGGAATTCGGCGGTTGGGTTGGCTTCTTCATCGAAAGTCTGCTTGATCGTAATCACGTCAGCGGTAAGTCCGTCGTACGTCTCTGCATCCTTCTTAAGCGTTACATCCTGCGTCACGCCGGGAAGTTCCAACTTATAGACGTTCCCAATTTCACGACTCACTTCCCGGAGTTTCGACGCTGGCTTCGCATTGCTGATCGAGTAGCCTCGAATCAGGCCGGCATCTTCTTCGCCATCCTTAAGACTGAATCCCCAGCCGACTTCACCAAACTGGACGTCTTTCAAACCAGCGACCAGTTCGTTCAATTTCTTCTTCGATTCGGCATCGGTGTCCAGCATTTCTGTCATGAAGGACATGCCCCATTCCATCATGCCTTTGAAATCGCCGTGCAGCGCAACATAGCCATGCTCGTTCTGTGGCAGCTTTGCCAGTACATCCAGTTTGCTCGTCTTTTGCGAAGCAAGGTACTCGTCAGTCTTTGTCCGAGCTTTAACGACCAGCAGTTCGTCTATCGTGATCGCTGTGTTGCTGACAGAAACTCCGATTGAGAAAGACTGTGAGTCGCGAAGAGCCTGAATCCCTCCGTGCCCCAATTCGCCGTACATCTTCAGCACAGCTCCCATGTTAATGCCGGGCTGCGACGGAATCTGAGCACCGAGTCCTTCAATCAGCCCGTCGAGCTGATCGTCAGCACCTTCAAGCTCGCTTTGATAAGTTTCCGCGATTCCTGCGACATTGATCCAGGCGGCCAGGTCCGAGTCGCCAAACAAAGCGGACGAACGCTCATCGATGGCTCCGCTAGCCGCGTCGGCTCCGCCGCTGATGCACTCTTCGACAAGTTCCATCACCGCTTCGTCTTTAGAATAGGCGACCCAGGAATCCTTCGAAGCGAACGTGAACGATTCATCGACGCCGCCTTGAAGCGATTTCACATCGGTGGCGGGCACGACGAACACGACGGCCGGCTCGGCGTTTTTGACAGCAAAGACAGCGACGTACCAGTCCTGCTTCAGATCGACGCCGCCCAGAGTTGGGTTTGAGATCACAACACCCAGACCAGGCGCTTGTCCCTGGACCATGAAGCCAAGGCCAGGCTGCACAGCATTAGCGAAGTTGCCAACCTTGCCGATTGTCGCTTCCGGTGACTTCAGCCGAATGACGGCCGTCGCGTCTGCGGGAATCAGATCGAGTGGTCCGGCGGCCTGCGCCGAAAGGTGAGTGACTACAGCAAGACCGAGCGCCATGACGGCAACTCCACCTCGCCTGAGGGATGACTTTGAACTGCGTAATGACATCATGATGCTAAATTTCCTGGGTAAGAGTTTCTCGCAGAAAGGCCAATGCGACGCGCACAGGTCTTTCGTCGTGGTCGTGGGACACGATTCCAGCCAGCCGAGCCCGCGATGCTGGAAGGGAATCACCCGAACGAGGTCCTGAGCAAATGCCTGCAAAATCCAACATACATGACAATTCGCTCGCTCTGACCGTCGCAGGAGTATAGCGGCGACATCTGAAAAAGGATCTCTGAGTACCGCAGTTTGACTCCATTCAAAAGCGACCTATGTTTTCGCATCTCCTGCTGGCAACGGTCCGGGTCGCTTCGACCTGATACCCCGCCAGCGATGAGAGACTGCCTGGAATCAGTCAGCTTTGTGGCGTGACAAGGAGAGCTGGGAGCTTGAGGGGACCTTGTCACGCCTCTTCTTTAACTGCTGACTCATTCGGCAGCGATTCCGCGAACAGCCGCTTTGTTTGTCGAAGCCGCGCGATGATAGATCGCTGCAGGAACGGACAGACTCGGTGAAATCATTCTTTCGCGCCTGCCGAGCGTGCTTCATTCTCGACCGTTCGAGATGCGGTGATGCACCAAATTGTGCCGATTATGCCAATTCTCGTGATTGTGATGGCTGCTCCGCGTCGATGAAGTCATGAGTTCACGCAAGCACGGGGGAGCCATGCGCTCGTTTCGTGTTTGTTGAGGCGAGGTCCTGTTGAGAACACAATTTCTCACATTGACCTGCAATGCGTCATCAAACGGAGTGAGATAAAGTGCAAAAAGGATTTCTGGATACCGCACTTCGCATCACAGCGATCGCCGCTTTAGTCATTGTGACTCTTTGCGTGGCCTCATTCGGACTTTCAAAACTCCGCACACCGGATCAAAAGGTTGCCACCGGGACTGAGGCACCAGATCGTTTACACGGAGCTGCCCGAATATCCGCTGCGGGCAATGGGCTGGGACGTCCTGCCGGCCCCGATCCCCTGGTCGAACATCTCGACCGGCTCGGCAAGAGACTGGAAGAGCTTGCCAACACCGTTTCGCGAGAACGCGCCACCCAATCGGAAATCGCTCGACTGGCCGACTCGATGCAGGCTGCCCGCCACCAGGCGGACCTTTCGGGCACAAAACTTCAGCAGGAATTCGGCAATCTCCGAGTCACCAGCGAAGTGGAGCTTCGGGATCTGAACCGGCAAATCGACACCGTGGCCGAGAAAAGCCAGCGGCTTGAGCGAGAAGTCGTCGAGCAGCGAGCCGGAATTCTCTCGGCTCTGGAAACCCAACGAAACACCATTGCCTCACAGGTCGCCCGCCTTGAAGGTGGCCTCGACGATGTGCACTCCGAACTCGTGGAGCTGCGAACGAAATCGCAGTCTGCCTTGGCGTTCAATCGGGCAGCCCGACTGCAACCGGCCGGACCACTGAACTCGCTATCGCCGATTCCGGGCGACCATGCAGCGGACCATTCAAAGTCCACTGGGCACGATGCCGCATGGAAGGAGCCGGTGGTCCTGGACTCTTCGGCCAGTCTCGATATTTCAAAGCCCACAAATCAACGAGCTGTGCAGACCGCAACGTCGACCGGCTGGAAGGTCAGCCCGATGTCGCATTCGGTCCGGCAACCCGAGCCGCTCACCGAAATCACCATGCCGAAACTCGCGTTGCCGCCTGCTCCGCCAGCGGAACCTATGCCGGCCATGCTGCCGCCGATTCCAGGATCGGCGCGACGGACACGTTCGGGCATGATCAGGGCGCCGCTGAGGTCGACTCTCTCGCCATCCGCGTCGGGCCGGCCAAACCGCGTTCCCGAAATCGTTGAACTGCCATTGCCCGGCGGACCTGTCGTCACGCAAATTTCCGCCACTTCGTCGACGTTCGCCGCGTGCCCGGACCGCGAATACGAAATTCAAACGACCGTTATTCATATTGCAGCCAATCGGCCAGTCGATGTCGAACCAGCTGGCGTTCGGATGCTGAATCCTGAGTTGTCGGCAAGATCGTACGGCCAGGCATGGTCGCATGACGCCGTGACTCACGAGCTACTTCGAAAGATTTCGCTTCGCACCGACGCCACGATCACCGGCAGGCAACAGAAAACGATCTCTTCTGAAAAGACCGAGCGACTCAGCATCGGATCGTCATGCCCACACTGCAACGAGGTCCACGGGTTCGAAGCCGGCGACCGTTTAATTCTGAAAGCGGGCCCGGCCTGCGATGACGTTCAACGATTCCACGTTGTCAGCGAGGTCGCTGGTGGCGGCAATGAACTGGATTCGTTGCCAGAGTTCGACCTGACTCCGATGGCCAACCAGACGTACGTCATCTCTGAAGAAGCCGTCGAAGGAACTGTCGAAGAGATGGTCGCCACCTCCGCCGAAAAACTTGTCCCGATCCACGGTGTACTGACTCCCGTGTCTGGTCCGACGAAAACCAAAGTGACGACGCAGCTCATGCAACGAGTCGTGGTCATGACCTTTCGCGACGTCAACGCGAAGCCGGCGGAACGTAAAGTCGCGATGCCGACTACCATCAAAAGAATCCTGCCTCCGCCTCCGTTGATTTTGCCTGAACCATCGAAACAGGTCGCTATCAAAAAGCTGACATCCGTTCGGCGTCACCCGGTTTTCCTGCCGCCGCCAGCTCCAGTGATGGCATTCAAATCGCCGCGGATTGATTCGAATGTTGAATTCGTCGCCACCGCTTTGGAGAACTCTTCACCGGGGATCAAACGAGCTGGCCACCAGCAGGTTGATGACTACTGCGAAGTCTGCGAGAAAGATCACGGGCAGGATGATTCTCTGGTCGTCGCCCCAAAGAAACCGGATGACAAAGAAAACGAGAAGTCATTCCTCGACTGGTTCCGGCGAGTTCGCTCGGAATCAACGGACACAGATTCCGAAATCCAGAACGCAGACTTCGAGGTCAGTGACGACAAACCCGAACGAGCGACTTCAAGTTCGAAAAGTCACAAGTCTCAGCGACGGTACGTCACGAAGCCGGGCAACAGGCGCGCAGTTCGTTAATTCAGCCCACGGCAACAACGAGGCGTTCTCAGGAACCAACTTTGTCGCGTCGCGGGCCTCGACTCGGAGTGAGAAAGATGACTTCCGGAGTTCGACATCGGACCGCGAAAAACGCATCGCATTCAGCCTGTCAATTGGCAATCGCGGTGGCGGCTTGTCAGATACTTTGTGGCTGCGTCTCGCCGCTTCGCACGGAATCTGAAGTAGCCTCGATGGCGCCGCACACGTCGTCATTGAACCTTCAGGCAGCACAGTCAGTGTCCAACTCTCTGGACAGCCAACGACAAGTCGCCTCAGCCGCCAGTCTGATGCATGCTGGAAACCTTCCGGCTGCGCAGACACTGCTGGTCGAAATTCTGAATGCGGAACCATCAAACAGTTCGGCTGTCGAGTTGCTTGCCGAAGTCAGCCAGAAACGAGGCGACTTGCGATTGCAGCAGGCATCGTTGAAACGGCTGATCACTCTGCAGCCTGGTTCTGCGACTGTCGCCAATCGATGCGGAAATCGGCTGCTGAATTCAGTCCGAATGGAAGCGTCCACAAACGACACTGAGGCAGTCGGCGAATCCAAAGATTCTTCCGCCGAGCAGACAACAACGCTGGCAATCGCGACTCTGGCAAGAGCCGTCGAGCTGGAACCTCGGAATACGCTGTTTGTCCAGGACCTGTTCGCCGCGTTGATTAATCAGGGAATGAACGAGCGTGCCGAACAAATACTGCATGAGGCATTACAGCGAAATCCTCGGGACAAAGTCTTGCCAATGACGGCGGCGCGGTTGTACGAATCTCGCTCTGAGTGGTCGTCAGCCGTTTTCTACTACGACGTCGCGTTGCGTAACGATCCGGCAAACCCCGTCTGGCGCAGGCAACGAGCCGTTTGTCATTTTCGGCAAGGCTCGTTCGAGAAAGCTCAGACCGATTTCTCTCGGTCGCTTGCTGGCTCGCCGGTGAAGCCGCAGCTTTCGGAACATCTCGCGTGGGCCGAAGCGGCGTTGAAGACCGACGATCACGAAGAGGCGGCTCGCGTTCTTGAGCTCATCGTCAACGAAGGCGAGCTTCGTACCGCTGACATCGAAGTTCTGCGAGGCACATGCCTGATGAAACAGGGCAACCTTGATGCTGCGGCCGAAGTCGTTCTTCAGGCACAACTCAAATGGCCAAAGCACGCTGGCCTGTGGCAGCTTTCAAAGCAGATCAAGGCCGCTGAAACGGGTGAGCCGATCACACGGCCGGACAACATCTCGCTCGATCTTGCCAGCCTGATGCTCCCCACGCGCGCTCTGTAGTGCTTCTCTCTTCGCTGGTCAGGTCGTCGGGCGGTTCTTACGAAACCAGTCGAACATCACCCGAAACGGCGGCGTGAACTTCTCGGGCGACTCTTCGATCATCGAGCCAATCTGGTCCAGCGGCAGAAACTCGGCTCCTGCGATTTCGTCCGGATCGAGCACCGGTTCAACATCGGTCACCAGCTGGTAAAGAGCCGAAAACTCGAACGCGGTTTCGGGGCCAGCTGGAAACTTTGTGAGATATTCGATGGCTTGATCGAGTGACAATTCCTCGCCCAACTCTCTGGCGGCCGCCGTGTCATAATCCTCGCCGGAATCAACGTGCCCACTGGCGGACGATGTGTAGCAACCTGGATACTGATCTTTCGAGTCCGACCGAAGCTGAAGCAGCAACCGTCCGTCCGGCTTCAATACGAAAATGCTGACGGCTCGATGCCGCAGATTCTGTGCATGAACGACCGAGCGCGGAGCCTGTCGAATCACTCGGTCGGCATCGTCAACGACGTCAAATATTTCTTCAGTCATGGCCTACTGATTCCCTGCGAAACGCCGCACCGCGAGTGCTGCAATCATGAATCGCCAGCTTGACGTGCACGGCAACGACGACTCAACGATGATGTCCCGTCGGCTGTTTTGACAATCCAGGGCCGCACCGTCCACCGTGTCATCGACCGCTTCGTCGGCATTGCCAGGAAATCTGATGTCTCACCCAGTCCTCGATTCAACTCGCCCGATTTTGATCGGCATGTTGCACGTCCCGCCGTTGCCCGGCAGTCCCCAGGCAAGAGACTCATTTTCGACCGTGCGAGATCATGTTCTGCGAGACGCCGATACACTGCTCGACAGCGGCATCACAAACCTGATGATCGAAAACTTTGGTGACACGCCGTTCTTCCCCGGCACCGTTCCCGCTCACACGGTGGCACATTTAACGGCAATCGCTCACGAAGTTGCCACGCGATTTCCGATCGCTAAAATCGGCCTGAACGTTCTGCGAAACGACGGCTGCAGTGCACTTGCCATTGCCGCGGCGACCGGGGCATCGTTCATCCGAGTTAACGTTCTTTGCGGAGCGCGACTGACTGACCAGGGCATCATCCAGGGCATCGCTCACGACCTGCTCCGGCTGCGAAAGAGCCTTTCCGCAGAAGGCGTCGCAATTCTTGCGGACGTCGATGTCAAACACTCCGCCGCGCTTGCGAAACGACCCTTGGCCGACGAAATCGAAGACGTCATCAAACGCGGCCACGCCGATGCAATCATCGTTTCGGGCAACGCGACTGGAGCATCGGTCGACGCCGAACAACTCACTGAAGCGGCTTCTGTCGCGGGCTCGACGCCCGTGCTGATTGGCAGTGGCGCGACCGTCGATTCAATCAAGCATCTCCGAGATCAAGCCGCAGGATTCATCGTCGGCACTGCCGTCAAATCAGGCGGCGATGTTCACAATCCTGTCGACCGAGCCCGTGTGCGGGAAATCGTTTCCAGCATCGACTGACAACGCGATCGGTCTAGCGGAGGCTTTTCGAGACTTCGACCGAGTCCGTCATCGGCTCTTCAATGCTGGCTGCCGAGAGGGAACTGAAGAACTCGACCAGCCGCAGGTCGTAACTTTCCTGATCGGTTTTCCGTGCTCCGTTGTGGCGGGCTTTCGGAACCATCCAGAGATCAGCGACGTCTTCGCCCAGACTTTCGTGGAGCGACTTTGCAATCTCCGGTCGGACGTAATTGTCCCGCTCGCCAGAAATCAGCAGAACGGGGCGGTCTCGAAGCGAGGGCAAGCTACGCTCCAGATGAACGTAGCGGCATTTTCGTTTGAACTGACTGTAGAGTCGGCCGCCGGTCAGGCTTATTTCAACGTGCCAGGCCGGAATCCAGCCCGAGAGCCATTGAGGAACCAGCAACGAAACCCAGCGTTGCGAAAACAGGCTCATCATCGATCGAGTCGAGTAGGCACTTTCGCAAGCCACACAAGCAATCGCTTCTGACGTCGGCGCAGCGGCCAAAGCTGCTGAGCCACCGCGGCTGATTCCGAAAATCCCCATCGGCTGCTGATTCAAGTTCTCGCGAGACTCGATGAAGCGCAACGCTCCGCGGACGTCGGCCAGTTCAAACTCGGTCAACCAGTGAAGCGGTTCATAGCCGGCCTGTTTATCACTCGAGCCGTGGTTTCGAAAATCGAATGACAGAATCTCAAAACCCGCGTTGAACAAACCTTCGCAGTAGGACATTGCCGACCAGCGGTTGCCGCCGAGTTCGTGGCAGAAGAGAACGAGCCCACGAGATGGGCGATCCGTCTGTTTGAAATGGCAGGCTTGAAGCGTGAGGCCGTCTTCGGTCTTAAAGCTCAGTTCAGCCGCTCGTGAGTCGGCGCCGAATTCGCCAGCGTTCAGTGGAGGAGCGTTCTCCAGCATTCGCATGACTGCGCGACTGATCGCGAGCTGAATAACGATCATCATGATCGTTATCGCGACAAAACAAGTGGCGATGATCCAAGCCACGTTCCACTCCGAGGGTGCGGTTTCGCTAAGTTAACTTCACTGAAAACGGCCGCACAAATCAGGCGGCAAACTCACGGAAGATTAGCGAAACGTTCTGCCCGCCAAAACCGAAGCTGTTCGAAAGGCAAGTCGTGACCTTGGTTTCGCGAGGTTCGTTCGGGATGTAGTCCAGATCGCAAACGGGATCCGGTGTCTCGTAGTTGATGGTCGGCGGCAGCACGTTTCGATTGATCGCCAGCAGGCAGGTGATTGCCTCGACACTTCCAGCAGCGGCGATCAGGTGTCCCATCATGCTTTTGATACTGGAAACCGGCGTCCCCTGAGCGTACTGACCAAGTGCCTGCTTACAGGCCAGCGTCTCGACCTGATCGTTGACTTTCGTGCTGGTTCCGTGAGCGTTGATATAGTCAATGCCGTCTGTGTTGACGCCGGCATCGTTCAGAGCCATACGGATACAGGCGATCGCTCCGCGGCCTTCCGGGTGAATATCGGTCACTCGGTAAGCGTCGGCCGTTGAACCGTAGCCGGCGAGCTCGCCGTAGATTTTTGCTCCGCGTGCCTGGGCGTGTTCGAGTTCTTCGAGGATCAGAATTCCCGCGCCCTCGCCGAGCACAAAGCCATCACGGTTCTTATCGAACGGTCGCGATGCTTCCTGTGGGTTCTCGTTGTGTGTTGAGAGAGCCGTCAATAGATTGAAGCCTGTCAGGCCGAACGGATGAATCATGCTGTGAGCGCCGCCGGAAATCATGACGTTCGCGTCGCCGCGACGAATCATCTCGGTGGCTTCGCCAATCGCCTGACTCGACGCCGCACAGGCAGTCAGGCAGTTCATGTTCGGGCCTTGAGCGTTAAACAGACTCGCCAGATGTCCGGCAGTCCTGTTCGGTTCCTGCTCAAGTTCAGACTCGGCGTGCAGCTGCTCCATGCCGCAGCGAGCGAACTCTTCCAGATCAACTTCGTCGTCCACACGAGCCTGCGCGATCAGCCCCATGAACAGGTTGAAATCCTGAGCTCCTTCGCCAGCTCCCAGGTAGACGCCGAATGTCGACGGATCGAGGTCCTTCTTATCCTGAAGACCTGAGTCCTTCATCGCCTCGGTTGCCGCTCCAATCGCGAAGTGGATATTCCGGCCGGCGTACTTGAAACGCTCCGCGTTGTCGATGTAGTCCGACAGTTCGAAATCTTTGACCTGTGAAGCAAATTTCGTCGGAAACTTTGACGCGTCGAAATAGGAAATCCAGTCGATTCCGCTGCGGCACTCCATCATGGAATCCCACATCGTATCGAGCGTCTTCCCGACGGGCGTCATGCAGCCCATGCCTGTAACAACGACTCGGCGTCTCATTGCTCGGTCCTCGAGAATCGTAAAGCTGTGCGAGGAAATTGTAGGGCGAGCACCGCTCACCACGATATGAAATCTTGTAATTGACGGACTAAGTCCCGTCGCCGGCCTGCCCGACATCCAGAATGCCGAGCAGATTCATCGAGAACACAAAGTTCTTTTGGTCAATCTCGCCGAACTGCGAATCCTTCTGGTCGAGATGCACGAACATGATCTCGGCCTCGGCGACAAGTCGGTCTCCGACATGTGCGGTCACGTCGACTCCGCCACCTTCGTCACGAGCGTCCGTCAGCGTCGCTGTGTAAACCAGCGAGTCACCAGGCACGGCCCACGAGTGGAACGTGACTTTCGGCACTTTGGCAAGGATCACGATGTGCTCGAAGTCGTTGACCTCGCCGAGCAGAATGCCGCCCGTTTGAGCCATGCCTTCGATCATCAAAGAGCCCGGCATAATTGCAAACCCGGGAAAGTGATCGTGCAGGTGCTCTTCTGCGAGGCTGACGTTCTTGACAGCTTTGGCGTACTTGCCGCTTTCGAATTCGACGAATCGATCGATCCAGAACCAGCGCATGTGACGTAACCTTGAACCCTGACCAGTTGGTTCATCAGAAGAAGCAGAAACCTGACGCGAAGACGCTGAGGTGCGAAGACTTTTCAATAGGCAATCATGCCGCGTCCTTGTCTTCGCGAACCTCTGCGTCGTGCGACATCTCGTTCGAAAACTAGCCGGCTTTCAGCTTGTTCTCGACGAAGTTCGTGATCATGTTGACTGTGAACAGGCTCTGGA
>JBLFXD010000020.1:0-19420 GCA_047611045.1 Planctomycetaceae bacterium
CGTGAAGAGAACAAGCAGTTGAAGAAGCGGTTGCAGCGAGCGGAAATGGAGCGTGACATCTTAAAAAAAGCCACGGCGTACTTCGCGAGGGAATCTCAGTGAAGTACGCCTGGATTACAGCTCATTGTGAGTCCTTCCCGGTCGTGGCGATGTGTCGCGTCTTACGAGTCAGCAAGAGCGGCTACTACAGATCGCTGAACGCTGAGCCCAGTCGGCGAATGCTCAGGACACAGAGAATCCAAGCCTCGGTCAAGCAGGTCTTTGATGAGTCCCACCACATTTTCGGCAGCGTTAAGATCGCCGATCGGCTCGGCAAAGACGACCGGCTCGAAACAGCCTGTCGCAACACCGTCGCTGCTGCCATGCGTGAAATGGGCCTGAAAAGCCGCGTCTCGAAGAAGTTCACACCCACGACCACCGTGACGGATCCGTCAAAGATTCCGGCACCCAACATTCTCGATCAGAATTTCAAGGCGGATGCTCCCAACCGGAAGTGGGTCACCGATATTACTTATCTGCCGACGCAACTGGGGTGGGTCTATCTGGCCGTCGTGCTGGACCTGTTCAGTCGCAAAGTCGTCGGCTGGGAACTCTCGGAAAGCCTCGCCACACCACTGGTCAGCGCTGCACTCCGCCACGCCATTGAAGCACGAAGACCCGACACCACCAGTCTGCTGCACCACAGTGATCGAGGCTCGCAGTACACCAGCGACGACTACCAGCAGACTCTACTCACCCTCAATATAACCTGCTCCATGAGCCGTACCGGATGCTGCTACGACAACGCCGTCATGGAACGTTTCTTCTGGTCACTCAAACACGAGTGGACGAAGTTCGAAACCTTTGCCGATATCAACCAAGCCAGACAAAGCGTCTTCCAGTACATCGAAACCTTCTACAACTCAAAGAGAATTCATCAGACACTCGGATACCGAACACCTGACGAATTCGAAGAAGAACACCGAACCAAACTCGCCGTCTAAACCCAATTTCCGGTGTCCACCAATCGTGGGCTAACGCAAACCACCACCGAAAAACCACCACCCCCAGCAACAAAGTAGATGCCATTGGGCGCTAGCCGCGGGCATTGGCGGTAAGACGAATTCAAAAC
Organism: Planctomycetaceae bacterium; assembly: GCA_047611045.1. Lineage (GTDB taxonomy): Bacteria > Planctomycetota > Planctomycetia > Planctomycetales > Planctomycetaceae > JABMPE01. Next base: position 1,112 of record JBLFXD010000020.1, read on the forward strand.
CAACGCCCGACGCTAGCGCGTTCGGCTCACAATATTCGATTCATCCGGCCGTGCGGGACGGCTTCCTGTCAGGCATCGCCGATCCCGACCGCACCGCCGGCCACGAGGCCGCACGAGTCGGCCTGAGCGCAGCTCTGGGCGACTCACCGGGCGAGAATCCGTCCGATCCCGCGACGCTCGACCTGCTGGAAGAGATCGTCCACCACACACTCCAGTCCGGCCACGTCCAGGAAGCCTGGGACGTCTACCAGAACCGGATCGGCGGCGCGCGAAATCTGCTGTGGCGTCTGGGCGCGTACGATCGCGGCGAGCGGCTCTGCCGGGCGTTTGCGGGCGGCCAGTCCGCAGAGAATCTTTTTGGCCGAAGGCCATCGTTCACCGTAGCCTGGGGCAACGCCCCAGGAATCGAAGAACCGAGTCATGGTTTGACCGAAGGCCATGTTCACCCTGGCCGAGATGAAGATGGCCTTCGGCCATCGGACACGAGCGAGCACTCCTCACCTGGGGCGTTGCCCCAGGCTACGGTGATCGATGGCCTTCGGCCACACGAAGCGCCTTTCCTCGACCTGCCCGAATCCGAGCAGGCGATCTTCCGCAACGAGTGGGCTCTGTATCTGGGCCAACTCGACCGCCTCGAAGCCGCCGCACACTGCTACGAACTCAATATCGAAATGCGGCTGCGGGAGGAGTACTGGCAGAACGCATCGCGCGGCAACCAGAACCTGTGCGACGTCCGGCTGCTGTCTGGGCGACTGAGGCGTCGCAACGACCGCCGAAGAGTCGCTCCGGCTGGCCGAACTCGCCGACGACACGGAAGGACGGCAGAACTCGTACGCGATTCGCGGCCACGCCCGCGCGCTGCTGGGCGAGGTTCCGGCCGCCCTGGCCGACTTCCACGCAGCCCTCGACTGCCAGCACAAAGTCGACGGCGACGACAATCCGCTCTACAGCCTGCGCGGCATCCGGCAAACCGACCTGCTCGCCCGCCTGGGCCGCCGCGAAAAATCGCAGCGACTGACCGAAGCGAATCAGGAGATTTGTCTGCGAGAATTCAGAGCAGGAGATGCTGATCCCGACGTTATGAAATGCCGCCTCATCCTCGCATCGCTGCAGCTCGACTCGGGCGACGCGGCTGCGGCTGCGGCGGAGCGGCTGTGTCACCCGGCTCGGGACTGGGCACTGGCCCGCGACGCCAAACAAGTCCTCTGCTGGTCCGCCCTCGTGCAGGCCCGCATCGAGCTCGCAAGACATGAGCATTGGCGAGCCGGGGAGTTGAGTCCCTGGTTTCTGACTTCGCGGACGACACGACAAACCCGTCGGCTGACGCCAACGGCTCGCCTGCGTTGTCTGCCGCCCGCACCGCCATCGACGACGGCCTGAAGATCGCTCGGGGCTGCGGCTTTGGCCTCTACCACATCGATCTGCAGCTCGAACTCGCCCGGCTGAGGCTGCTGCAGGGAAATCCTTCCGAGGCCCTCGCCGCGCTCCGCACCGCTCTGGACGAGACCCGCCCGAAGAACGCCGAGACCGGAGCCCCCGAACTCCTCGCCGCACTCGCCCCCTGCTGCGGCTACGCCTGGCCCGTCCCCGAGGCCCTGCAACTCCGAGCCGAAGCCCTGCTGCTCCAAGCCGCCCAGGAACTGCAAGCCGTAGGGTGGGCCGAGCCTGCGAGTCCCACCACACCCGCCGATTGCGAAAACTGGTGGGACTCGCTGCGCTCGGCCCACCCTACCACCTGGCAATTCATTAACGACGCCGTAGCAAACCTGAACGAAGCACTCGACCTCTGGCGAAACCTCCGCGACACGGCTCGCAAGAACGCGAACTACCGGATCAATCGCAAGCAATACAACTACCGCGCCGCCGAAACTCACAAGGTCCTCACCGACCTCGATTCGGGCATCCTGACCGGTTACCCGCTTCGTCCCGAGTCGGATGGCGGCATGCAAAGCTCTGACATTGTGCCAACGACCGAACAAGGAATAACCACCGTGCGAGATCAGGTTTTCATCAGCTACAGCCATCTGGACCAGGATTGGCTCGACAAACTGCTTGCCACACTCAAACCACTAACTCGCAAACAGGCGATCGATGTCTGGTCCGACAAACGGATCAAAACAGCTGCCAAATGGAAAGATGAAATCACCGAGGCACTCTCGCGGGCAAAAGTCGCCGTGCTTCTTGTGAGTCGCAATTTTCTAGCGTCAGACTTCATCGCTGACGAAGAGATCCCACCGATTCTCGCCGCAGCAAAGAGTGAGGGACTGACAATCGTCTGGGTGCCCATCGGAGCGAGTCTTTACGAAGAAACGGACATCGCCGACTACCAGGCCGCTCACGATCCCAACAAACCATTGAATGGCCTCACCGAAGCCGAACTGGACAGCGCGCTGGTTTCAATCGCGAAAGAAATCCGCGATGCGGCAACCCCCTAATCGGCCCGTCGCAGCAGGCCACGTTAACCCGCTTCGCTGTACGGCGGGTCTTGCAGGTTATCGCTGCGGGCGACGACGTCGCTGACGGTGCTTACAAGGAGCTTGGCTTCGACTGGTTTGTGGAGAACCTTAAGCGCTCCGGCAGCGATGAAGTCAGCTTCTTCCGACTCGGTGATGAAGCCGCTGGAAACGATGGCCGGTGTGAGAACGCGCTGCTCTCTCAGAATTCTCAGGAGGTCCAGCCCGCTGAGTCCGGGGAGCCGAAAGTCGACGATCAGGCAAGCGAAGCGTGAGAAATCTTGGCAGGCGAGAAACTCTTCGCTTGAGCCAAACATCTCGACATCGAAACCGGAGACTTCAAAGAGGATACTGACCGAAAATCGGACGTCGTTGTCGTCGTCGATAATTCCAATGAGAGGCTGCATGCTGATTATCCGGCCTTCGGAAGTTCGATGCGAAAAGTTGCTCTCTCACCAGTGCGGGAGCTGGCGGAAATCCTGCCGGAGTGATCGTCAATAATCCGAGCACAGATCGATAAACCCACCCCAAGTCCGTCTTTCTTGGTTGTATTGAACGCCGTGAAAGCTGCTTCGTCGCTGACGGTCAGGCCTGGCCCGGAGTCCGAAATCTCCACAACGACAGAATCATCTTCCTGCCGCGAAGTCACCATCAGTGCTCGATCTGAGGCTTCGACTTCATTCATTGCTTCGAACGCGTTCATCAGCAGGTTGACGATGACCTGTTGAATGTGAGCACTGTTGGCATGAACGCTCAGAGGTGACGACGCCAGTTTCAGTTGAATATCGACCTCGTTCCGGCGGCACTGAAAATCCAGAAACTCGACGGTCGATGTGATGATCTCATTGACGTCGCACGTTTCAAATTCCGGTGAGACGTTGCGAACGAAATGCCGTAGACGAGTCAGAATTCGCCCGGCATTTCCACAAGCTGCCTGCAACTTGCCGAGCAAAATCGAAGTCCGATTCCACTCCCATGCTCGCTGCTCATTCATCACTTCCAACGTGCCGGTCAAAGCGCTGATGGCACACAGCGGTTGCCCCATTTCGTGCGAGACCTCAGCAACCAGTTCGCCCGCGAGAGCCAGTCGTCCCAGCCGTGAAAGCTCATGATCCCGGTCTCGCAACTCGCTTTGCTGATTCAGCAGCTCCTTGGTTGCCTCACGAAGATGCAGAAGTTTTTCTGCGTGATTGGCAAGCACGGTCAGCGTCCGAAGCTGCCCGTCAGAAAGCTCTCTGGCTTCATCACTAATGACGCAAAGCGTTCCAATCGGCTGCTGATCCGACTTCGTCACCAAGGGGATACCCGCATAAAAACGAATCCTTGGTTCGTCTGTCACCAGCGGGTTGTCGGCAAACCTGGGATCCTGTTGGGCGTTGGTGACGATCAGTGGTTCGGTCGGCGAATGAATCGCGTGAGCACAAAAGGCGAACGCCCGAGGAGTCTCTCGCGCATCAAGGCCGTGCGTTGCCTTGAACCACTGCCGCTTTTCGTCCACCAGACAGATGAGGGCGATGGGCGTTTCGCAAAGCTCGGCGGCCAGTTTGACGATGTCGTCGTATGCTCCTTCCGGAGCCGTGTCGAGAATTTCAAGACCGCGAAGCGCGCCAAGGCGCGCAGGCTCGTCAAGAGGCAGAGCAGCTTCCGGCATGTTTGAAGAATCTTTCCATGCGCCGACTGGCTGGACGAAATCCGTCTCGCCTGTCGTCGCGACCGAGGTGCGACCGAGGTGCGACCGAGGTGCGACCGAGGTGCGACCGAGGTGCGACCGAGGTGCGACCCGCTCGGAGGCGCCTTCAATATCGACTTCAAACGTCAGAAGAAAGAGCAGAAATCACCGTAATCGCTGCAAGAAAGATTAACGCCGAATAGCAGCCAATCTGGACACCACCGCTGAAGGTTCTCCCTGCTGATCACTGTCAGCCCCGCTCGTGCAAGCCAGACAGCAATAAGGAACAGTCACTCATTGATAATGACTACTGCGTTCGCACGACGTGCCGCTCAGTCAGTCGTCACCCGAGTGGCGGATGACCTCTGCAGTGCAAGCAACGGGTAGGCAGTTCCGCTGTACGTGATGAAGTGCCATTTGTCGGTGTTCAGCGACCGAGTCCACCAGCGGCCGGACTCTCGCTGGTTTTTACGGAGCCATGTCAGGCCCTGCTGCAAAGCAGCATCGTCGTTGGAAACACCCGCCTCCTGCAGAACCAGCAGCGCCAATCCTGTCATGTGCCCGTCGCTCGGTTCGGTCTCGAACTCAGGCTCTTCCCGCAGCTTCCCAGCGCGATTGCCACCGCCCCATTGTTCGGGAGTCGCAAACTGCCGCATTGACCAGCCACCGTCGGGCTTCTGTTTCTGACGGATCAGTTTGACGATGGCCTGTTGCTGCTCGGCGTTGAGAACTCCGTCAAGCCGCAATGACGTCCACAATTGAAGCACGCTTGCGTAATCATGCGGAGGCTTCGTCTCGCGAATGTACTTTTTCAGTAGATCGATTTTTGCCCGCAACTCGTCGTCCTCACCGAGCAAAGCCGTCCACCCCGGCGCCGAAGCGACAGCCATCGCCGCCATGTGAGCTTCCTGGTAAGCACTCGATTCAAACGGCGGCCAGCACGTCAGCGAGTGCCAGGTACCTTCCTTGTTCTGCAACTCAAACGTCAGTCGCAAAGCTTTGTCCGTTTCCGGCGACAGCTTCTTCGAAACGTGCGCATCCCACTCGGCCAACCCAGCCGCGATGTAGATCACCTGAGCGGGCCGTGTCCCACTGCGACGCATCTTTCGGGCTCCGAGTTTGCTCAGTGCTTCCAACTGGTCGACGAAGAACGTTCGAGTCTCTTCCAACGGTGCCCCAAGCGTCGCTGTCAGAGCCGGACGAATGAAAAGGTACGTCCCGTTGGTGTGACAACTGACGCACTTCTTCTGTTTGCTCCAGGCAACCGCTCCGTGATCAAGATGCTGTGAAGCCTTTTCGACCGAAAGGTTGATCACGGGTTCATCGGCCCGAGCGGCGACGACTTTGATATCGCCGGCCTCGTACTGGTTGGGAAGCTCGTCCGCGCCGCGAACGGAAGCAACGGCCAGAACCGCAACAAAGCCGACTATCAGCAGTACCGAATGACGTGACACAGTGAATCTCCCTCCGGGTTCATTGACCAAAGCGAACTCGCTCTCACCTTCAAACGGCGTACTGGCGGATGGCGTCTTCGTTGACATCGATGCCCAGACCCGGTGCTTTGGAAACAGCGATTTCGCCGTCAACAACTTTGAATGGTTCTTTGACGATCTCGGTCCGCCACGGGTTCTCAGACAGATCGAGTTCCAGCAACGGCGTGTCAGTTGGGAATCCCCAGTGCGGCTGAGGCAACAGCGACAGCAGTTGTACCGAAGCGGCAATCGAGATCGCTCCACCCCAGCAATGGGGAATGCAGCGAATCCCCGACAAAGCAGCCAGCTCGCCGATGAAGAGTGCTTCACCGATCCCGCCGCACAATGCCGCGTCCGGCTGAATGATGTCCACCGCTCGGCGGTCAATCAGATCTTTCGCCGCAATCCGCGAATCGACCGCTTCCCCACCGGCCAGAGGCAATGGCAGCTTCTCTCGCAGCTCGGCATAACCTGCGTACCGAGGAGACTGAGGTAGCGGTTCTTCGAAGAAGTCGAAGTTCAGCTCGTCAAGGACGCGGCCCATCTGCACCGCAGACCGCAGCGTGTATGCAGCGTTGCCGTCGACCATCAACCGAACATTCGGTCCGACGGCATCCCGGACAGCCTTCGCAACTTTCGCCTCACGAGCCACGCTGTAACGACCCAGCCTCATTTTCAGCGCTTTGAATCCTTCGGCTGCCCTCTCCGCTGCCTGTCGAGGATACAGGTCTTCCGGCTCCTCGCCTTCCATGTAGTTCATGGTTGACCCATAAACCGGCACGCGGTCGCGCATGCGGCCACCGAAAAGATCCGCGACCGGCAGCCCGAGAATTTTTCCTCGCAAATCGTTCAAAGCCATGTCGACGGCGCCGACAGCCAGTCCGTTGCCGAAGTTCGCTCCCCACAGTTGCCGCCACAGCTTTCGATACCGCAGAGGATTCTGCCCGATCAGTATCGGTGCGAGCTGATCGTCGATGGTGCCCTGTGCTCCGCTGATCGGCCCCGTTTCGCCCCAACCAACCAGTCCGGCGTCGGTCTCGATCTTCACGATCAACGCCGTGCGAGTGCGGCTGAGCGGAACCGATACCGAAACTCCAAACGGTCGCTTCAACTTGTGCAACAGTTTGAAAGTGGTGACGGCCGTGATCTTCAGATCGCGCGAGTCGGCCGCGGCATCCTCAGCAGCTTCTTTCTCAGCGGCGGCAGCCCACCGTGAGGGTGCGGAAAAAGTTGCCGACGCCGCCATGAATCCGGCGGCCGCTTTAAGTACGTCGCGGCGGTTGCCTGGTCGTAACATTGAAGTCTCCAGTCGTGTGAACCGATCGTCTGAGTTTCCCACAAAACCGTGCAGGTTTAAGTGAAGTGTTGTCTTCGAAGTCAGTTTCGCAACGCTGCGAGGGTGTGACATCATTCCGCGACAGCACGGGCGACGCCTTGACGCACCAGCCAGTCGGACGCTCGAGCGGGCCATGTCCCAATGTCGGAATTCTTCACCGACCGCATCCCGTATCCGTGTCCGCCGTTTCCGTAGACATGCAGTTCGGCCCGGACGTTGTGCTGTTTCAGCCCGACGTAAATCAGCACACTGCCCAACGACGAAGAACGGTCATCATGCGTGTGGACGATGAATGCCGGCGGCGATTTCGCGGTCAGCTTAATTTGCGGCAGCAACTTTTGAGTCTTCGCGTCGTAAGCATTCCAAGGGTAAATCAGCAATGAAAAATCCGGTCGACAGGACTGTTTGTCGACATCGTCGAGAGCATCGTAGGCAGCGACTCCGTCAGCCGTGTGCAGAATTGCTCCCACCTGACCACCGGCAGAGAATCCCAGGACGCCAACCTGGTCTTTGTTGATACGCCACTTTTCGGCATTGGCTCGAAGCAGCCGAATCACCCGCTGGCCATCCTGCAAAGGTCGACGCCATGCAGGTTCGTCCTTGGGAGTGACTTCGTTCGTTCGGTATCGCACCACGAAAACCGAAACGCCGTGAGCGTTCAGCCACGGAGCCGCTTCGGAACCCTCTTTGTCTGGAACAACCTTCGCGAAACCACCACCAGGCAGAACGACAATGGCGGTTCCGTTTGGCTTTTCAGCAAGGAACACATCGATCGTCGGCTTCCTGATATTGACGACGCGTGTCACCGGCGGTTCTTCGCCATCACGTGGCGGCTGAGCGATTCCGACATCATGAGACGTTTCCCCCGGAGCCAGTCCAGGCCAGACAGGGATCGATACTCTGGAGAGGTCGCCTGCCGCCTCCGCCATGGTCGCTGACAAGCAAACCAACAACATCCCGAGTAGCGTGGACAGAGGGGCTAGACGAAGTTCAGTCGCTTGCATGGTGACTTCTCCCTGATTGATTTTCTTCCGCGGTGGTGGCCCGCGCTCCGTGAATCTGATCGATTATCGCGTCCAAGACTTCGTGATCTGCCGGAAGGTCTGAATCAAGCACCTTGCGAAGTGGAATCGGCGTTTCATCCATTCGGTACGCCGTGCCAGGCCGATGAATGCCGTAAACGGCTGTCGTGAACTTCACCGTCCCGAGCACAGGGCTGTTAGCTCCAGCGTGATCAAGAATCACGGATGGTATCTCGCGAAGCCAGGCTCGGGCAGCGTCCGACAGTTTTTCGATGCCCTCGGTTCCGACCAGAACGACAGCATCAACCTCGTTACGTTCCAGCATGTCGTTCGCCGTGAATTCACCCGGATTGTATCTCGGGTAAGTTCGATTCAGACTCACGCTAAAGGGGTAGCCGGTCTGCCAGCACAACACACTGTCAGCTCCGGCCACGTCTCCAGGAATTCTCATGCGCCGGACAACAAACCTGGTGTGATGATTCAGGTCGGTCACCAGGCGTAAAAGAGCCTCGACATTGATATAGGGAATTCCGTGACGAGTCAGTCCAAGACCGAAGAACACAGCACCATACCTGCAACCTTTCATCCGATTGGCAAGATCAACCAACGTCGCGCGAGGCACGCCCCCAACGACAGGGACGTCAAACGGAATAACGCACATAAGTCCTCGCAGAGCCCACAGGACTTCGAAGTCTTTTCCCGGCTCTACCTGAATGAACGTGTCCGCAAGCTCTGAAGTCTCCGAACGCTTTACATCGACGACCACGACGTGTCGTCGTGCTCTTCCTTCTGGAATGCCAAGCCCTGGCGAATCGACAAATCGCTCCATGTGTCTGGGGTGGCTCTTTTGCGGATTGCTTCCCCAATAGATCACCAGGTCCGAACGATTCCGAATCTCGCCGAGCGAACACGTGCTCTCACCCACGCCCTGCAACGCAACGATCGACGGCGCATGACACGTGGAAGCAGTCGTGTCGATGCAGGCTCCAATCGTGTCCGCCAGATGGACCGCCGATCGCTGACCGGGAGTGCTGCTGCCCGAGAGCCCGTAGATCAACGGCGATTCCGACTTCGCCAGGATTCCGGCCGCGTGCTGAACTGCCTCGTCCAGCGAAACCGGTTGCCCCCCGATCGAGCACGACGGTTTGTCAAAAGACGACTGACCGAGCAGCCACGGTTCTGCCAACGCACAACCCGGAGACACCCCCACGACTCGCCCATCAGCGACGGTCAGCCTCAGGTCGTCGCACACGCAACCGCACATCGTGCAGGCAACGTTGTCGACCGTTGTCGTTCCGCTATCGCTCACCGAGACGATTCCTTAACGGAATAACGCGAGCATCGGCAAAATTCGCCCGCCATCGCGGATCAAGCGAGAATGTCATGGACGACTCTCGCCTCTTCCACGCCGGTCAGCCGGAAGTCCAGCCCTTGAAATCGGTAGCTGAATTGTTCGTGGTGGATTCCCATGAGGTGCATGACGGTGGCGTGAAGGTCTCGGACGTGGACCGGATTCTCGGCAACGTTATAGCTGAAGTCGTCGGTTGCCCCGTACGTCGTCCCCGGTTTGATCCCGCCTCCCGCCATCCAGATCGTGTAACAACGTGGGTGATGATCCCGCCCGCCTTCCGGGCTGTCCCATTTTCCCTGACCGGCAACGCCTCGACCGAATTCGCCGCCCCAGATGACCAGCGTGTCGTCCAGCAGGCCTCGTTGTTTGAGATCTCGTACCAGAGCGGCGCTGGCCTGATCGGTATCTCGACAGCGCGCCGTGCACCAGCTGCGCAGCCGACTGTGATGATCCCAGTCGGGATGAAAGAGCTGAATAAATCGAACGCCGCGTTCAGCAAGCCGTCGCGCGAGGATGCAGTTTGCCGCGTAGCTGCCGGGACGCCGCGAGTCCGGACCGTACAGTTCGAAGGTCGACTCGGGTTCGTCGCTGACGTCGGTCAGTTCCGGAACGCTGGCCTGCATCCGGTACGCCATTTCGTACTGCTGGATCCGAGTTTCAATCTCCGGGTCGCGCGTCTGTTCGAAACGAAGTTGGTTCAACTCGCCCAAGCCGTCCAGCATGTTCCGCCGCAGGTGTCGAGGCAGGCCGTCTGGATCGCGCAGGTACAGAACCGGATCCTTCGCGCTGCGAAGTTTGACGCCCTGATAAACCGACGGCAAAAATCCGCTGCCCCAATAGTGGTCGTAAAGCGGCTGATCGCTGCCTCGTTTCATCTTTGAAAGAAGCACGAGAAAATCGGGCAAGTCGCGATTGCTGCTCCCGAGCCCGTAGCTGAACCAACTGCCGATACTCGGCCGCCCGGTCAGGTGATGCCCTGTCAGAAAACGAGTCATCGCCGGCGCGTGGTTTATCTGGTCCGTCGTCATCGACTTTACAAAACAGAGTTCGTCAGCGATCGCTCCAATGTGCGGCAACCAGTCACTCACCGTCGCTCCGGATTCGCCGTGCCGTCTGAAATGTGAATGCGCCGGCATGACAAGCTGAGCTTTACCGGCCGTCATCGCAGTGAGCCGTTGCCCATTGCGGACACTGTCTGGCAGTTCCTTCCCAGCCATCTTGATGAGACCGGGCTTTTCGTCGTACAGCTCGATCTGAGATGGACCTCCGGATTGAGTGAGGAAGATGATCCGCTTCGCCTTTGGTGCGAAATGAGTTCCGGCGAGCTTTCCCGTCGCCGCAGCCGCCTGTCCACTCTGCGTTTCACCGTTCAGCATGTTCAGCGCCATCGCCCCGAGTCCGACTCCCGCGCCGCGGCCCAGGAAGTAGCGGCGGGTCACATCCAGTTCGGATTCGTCGATTGTCGACTCGGAATTGGCCAGGTCACTCATGAGTGATCCCTTCGTCCAGGTTGAGTAGCAAATTCGCCAACAGCATCGTCGCCGCAATGTCAGCGGCGACCTTTACATCAGGAGCAGCCAACTGACCAACCGTCGTCAAAGTGACGGCTTCCTCTGGATGATCCTCGTAGTAGGCCCTCGCCTTTTCGTACTGCGGAACCAGGACTCGGCCAAGTTCGTCACCGGTCGGAGTTCGACTGAGAATCCTCAAACACAGAAAATCCACACGCTTCGCGATTTCGTTCGGAGCCTTCGCAATCGCCAAGTCAGCCAGCTTCCGTGCCGCTTCGAGCGAAGTCGTATCGTTGAGCAAAGTCAGCGCATGCAGCGGTGTGTTCGTGCGGCGCGGCACGACCTCGCAGGTTCGCCGCATCGCTGAGTCAAACAGAAATGTTGGAGCACTCGTCCGCCGCCAGAACGCGTACAACGTTCGACGATACTGAGCCGGGCCGATGCTTGACTGATAGACAAACCGTCCCATGAACTGATCTCGCCAGACGCCCGGAGGTTGATACGGAAACACCGGCGCCCCGCCGACCGCATCGTTCAAAAGCCCGCTGGCTTTCAGTGCGGCATCGCGAATCATCCAGCTCGGCAGCCGAAACCTCGCCCCGCGAGCCAGCAATCGGTTCTCAGGGTCAAGCACCAACAACTCAGTGGTGACCGAGCTGTCCTGCCGGTATGTCCTGCTGCTGACGATGGTTCGAATCAGGTGCTTCACGTCCCAGCCGCTGTCCATAAACTCGACCGCCAGCCAGTCGAGGATTTCAGGATGAGTTGGCGACTCACCCTGCAGACCGAAATCGGCAGGCGTTCGAACCAGGCCGGCGCCGAAAAACAACTGCCAGACCTGATTCGTGATGACTCTTGCCGTCAGCGGATTATCCTTCGAGGCAATCCAGCGGCCCAGTTCAAGCCGACTCGAAACTTCAGCAGCCGGACGCTTCAGGACTGCCGGCAACACCGCTCGTTGCACTTCTTCGCCGTGCTTGTTCCAGACGCCTCTTTCCAGAACATGCGTCTTGCGTGGCTCCTTCCGCTCGCCGAGCACCATGACGGACTGCTCGCCGGCCGCCTTCTTCGCCGCAGCCAGTTGGTTCTTCGCGCGGTCATTCCGTTTCTTCGCTGCTTTCCAGGCATCGTGGTCTTCCAGAAACTGATCGAGCAGTTTCTTTCGGAGCGAGGCATCAATCAAAGCCCCGTCGATCTTCGAATTCGTGCCGGTCGTTTGCAGTTTCGCGAGTAGCTCGAGCGGCATTGGTGACAACGAACGAACAGCCGCTCCACGTTGATCAGTCACGCTCAAACGGAATCGCCCCATCAACTCGCGAGGTGCCAGTGATCGTTGCATCAGGACAATGTCCAGCTCCTCATCAGCTGCAAGCACCAATGGTTCTTCAAGAGCGAACACCGCAGTGTGCGGCACATCCGACGACTTCGTGCGGGTCGTCCAGCCTTTTCGAGGATCGTCGTCCAGCGTCTCACGCACCGTCTTGTAGCTGGAATCTTCGCCCACTCCTTCAACGTCAGCGACTGCCGAAGCCAGACCGACTTCACGAATCTGTGTGCTGCCGCGTTTTCTGACCAACAGCTTGACGTTGGTCAGGATGAATTCGCCGGTCCTACTGAACGAGTACTTGCCATCGGTGTGCGACGCGTGCGGAAAGACTTCGAGTCTGAGACCTGACATTCGACTGCGTTCCACCGCCGACACGGTGATGACGAAATCATCCTGCGGAAGATCAGCCGGTGACGACGCGATGATCCCTTCCGGTCCGAGTTTCAACTGATAGCCCTCGGTCGTCGCCAGGCGAGCGGGCGTAATTGTCGTCCACGGCTGAAAGCCACCGGCCGTCCTGGCAAGCTGCTCGATGAGCCACGGGAGGAAAGCAGCTTCCGCCTGCGTCTTGACCTTAGCCAGCGCCGCCTCAGTCTGCTTGACCAGGTTTGAAGCTTCGTCAACGGCCGCCTGCGCGTAAGGCGACTTGTATTTCAGATAAGGCTTCGCGCCACTTCGAGCCGCACCGGTTTCGTCAATGCTGTTGAAGTAGGCTGTCAGGCTGTAATAGTCGCGTTGCGATACGGGGTCGAACTTGTGGTCGTGACACTGTGTGCAACCAAGAGTCAAACCCAGGAACAACGTGCCCGTCGTGTTGACTCGGTCGAGCACGTAGTCGACACGGGACTCCTCCGGATCGCGACCGCCTTCACCGTTATTCATGTGGTTGCGATGAAAGCACGTCGCCAGCGTTTGCTCGGGCGTCGCGTTCGGCAAAAGATCGCCGGCAAACTGCTCAATCGTGAATTCATCGAACGGTTTGTTCTGATTGAAACTGTCAACGACCCAGTCTCGCCATGGCCAGTTGGTGCGAGTCGAGTCGGACTGAAATCCGTCGGTGTCGCTGTACCGAGCCCCGTCCAACCACCACATCGCCATCCGTTCTCCGAAATGCGGTGAAGCCAGCAACCCAGTGATCAGATCATCCCAGTCTTTCTCCGCCGGCGACTGCGGGAAGTTCTCAACAAGCTCCGCATCCGGCGGCAAGCCAGTCAGGTCGAACGAGAGTCGCCTGATCAAGGTGTGCGTCGCCGTCTGCTTCGCAAGGCGACGCTTTGTCTCTGCCAGCTGCTTTTCGACGAAATAGTCGATCGCGTGTGGTCCGTCGGTCGGCACGGGCGCGCGTTCAGGTTTAACAAACGCCCAATGCTCGCCCCACTGAGCCCCCTGCTGAATCCATGCCTTCAGAATTTCGATCGACTTCCGATCAAGCGGCTTCTTGTGAGAGTCAGCCGGTGGCATGACAGTGTCGACGTCAGTCGAAGTCACCCGCTTAATCAGGGCACTTTCTTCCGGCTTCCCTGGAGCGATGACCGCATAGCCACCTCGGTCTTCCGTAGCGGCTTCGCGTTGGTCGAGCCGCAGCTCACCTTTCCGAGTTCCCTTATCGAAGCCGTGGCACGCGAAACAGTTGTCAGAAATGATCGGACGGACGTCACGATTGAAGTCGATCTCGTCGGCCTCCGCAGCAGATGCGCAGCACGCGAAGGTCAGTGCGAGAATGACGAGGCCGTGGAGTTTCATAATGCCAACTTAGTTAAACAGCGCCACTTCGCACGTTACATGTCACCTCTCCCCCGTGGGGGAGAGGTCGCGGTCTCAGCCGCGGGTGAGGGGGCTTTGCATCTGATTCCTACTCGAATCTCGGATTTTTCTGGGATGGAAACCCTCACCCGGCCCTGAGAGGCCGACCTCTCCCGCAAGCGGGAGAGGTGATTGATCCCGTGTTTCTAACTAATAATTTCTCCGACAACTCGACCTTCTTCCGTTGGACCAATTAGTCGCTGATTGAGTCCTTCGTAAGCGAAACTGAATCGGTGCGGGTCGATGCCGATCTGGTGCAGAATTGTTGCCTGCAGGTCGCGAATGCCCATCGGATTCTCGTCGATGTAATAGCCGATGTCGTCCGTGCTGCCGTACGAACCCGGCTTAATCCCGCCCCCGGCCATCCACATCGTAAACGCGTGAGGGTGATGGTCGCGGCCAATGAACCCCTTCTTCAGCTCCTTGTGGACATTGTTCTGCATCATCGGCGTTCTGCCGAACTCACCGCCCCATACGATGAGGGTTTCGTCAAACAGGCCTCGTTGTTTCAAATCTTTCACTAGTCCCGCGATCGCCCGGTCAATCTGTTGGCATTTGATCGGCAGCGTTTCGTCAACGGATTCACCGGGCGACGACCCGTGATGGTCCCAGCCCCAATCGTAAAGCTGAACGAACCGCACACCGTTCTCGACAAGCCGCCTCGCCAGCAGACAGTTATTGGCAAAGGTCGGATCGTTTCCTTTGTAAAGAACTCGCGGGTCTGCGGCATTCTCTGATTCTGAGACGTGGCCCGGTTGCGCTCCGTAGAGTTCCAGAATGTGCTTCGGCTCTTTGCCGATGTCCATGACTTCGGGCACGGACATCTGCATTCGAAACGCCAGTTCGTACTGCGAAATTCGAGTCAGCGTTTCCGGGTCGCCGATATTCTGATGCTCGAAAGTGTTGAGGTCCTTGAGAGCGTCGAGCGTTTTGCGTCGGGCTCCACGACTCATGCCGGACGGATTCGACAGGTAGAGAATCGGATCGCCGCCGTCGGTGCGGCATTGAATCCCCTGGTAGACCGTCGGCAGAAATCCGGAGCCCCACAACGACTTGCCAGCACTGGGAGTCTTTCCGCCAGACGCCAGAACCACGAACCCCGGCAGGTTTTCATTCTCACTGCCCAGTCCGTAATTCACCCACGAACCCATCGACGGATAACCTAACCGAGGGTTCCCAGTCTGCAGCAGCAATTGAGCCGGCGAATGATTGAACTGCTCGGTATGCATCGACCGAATCACGCACACGTCGTCGCTGATCGACGCCAGACCGGGCAGCAGTTCACTGAGAGTCTGACCGGTCTCGCCGTGCCTCTGATACTTGAACTGCGGCCCCAGCATTTTCGGCGTACCTTTAATAAAGGCAAACCGCTTGCCTTCGAGATACTCCTGTGGGCATTCCTGTCCATGAAACTTCGTCAGTGCGGGCTTGTCTTCGAACAATTCCATTTGCGAAGGCGAACCGGCCATGTGCAGATAGATGATCGACTTCGCTTTCGCAGGAATTCGATAGCCCTGTTCAGCAGCCATCCCGTCCTGACCGAGCAGCGACTGCAGAGCAATCGCCCCGAAGCCGAGCCCCGTTTGTCCAAAGAAATGACGGCGAGTCACCGCTTGCGTCTTTTGAAGAGGGATCGGTAATTGCATTGCCTTCAGCTTTCAACACGTCTCGAAATATCTGTTTCAGTAATTCCTCGCGAGAGAATCCTGTCAACGTCGTCCTCGTCAGGGCTTCATCAATGCCTCATCCAGATTGAGCAGAACGTTCGCGACAGCGATCAACGCAGCGTCGCCGGATTCAAGTCTGGCCGCCTGTACCAGCCGGCTGGCAGCAGCGGAGCCGGGCGGTAGATCCGAAGACAACATCTCGTAAAGACTGACCAGCCGCGCGACTTCACCCTTCGACGGAGGTCGAGTCAACGCCAACCGAAAGCCCCGCCGAATCTTTTCGGACGTCACTCCTTCGACATCGTTCATTCGGCCGGCCAATGCACCGGCAGCTTCGACGAAAGCTGGATCGTTCAGCGTGACCAGAGCCTGCAGCGGAGTGTTCGTTCGGACTCGGCGAATCTGGCAGACTTCGCCGCTCCCCGCGTCGAACGTCGTCATCGCCGGATAGGGACTCGTCCGTTTCCAGTAGGTGTAAAGGCCTCGGCGGTAGCGATCCTCGCCGGTGGCGTCCTGCCATTTCAAAGCGTTGTACGTCGACTTCCAGACTCCATCAGGCTGCGGAGGCATCACCGACGGACCACCCACTTTGTGTGTCAGTAGTCCCGAAACAGCCAATGCCTGATCACGCACTGTTTCGGCTGACAACCTGAATCTCGGTCCGCGACAAAGAAGAATGTTGCGAGGATCGGCGGCTAGCTTTTCCTGGGTCACCGCCGCCGACTGCTGATACGTCGCCGAGAGAACCACCGAACGAATCAACTTCTTGATCGACCAGCCGTTCTCTCTGAAGTCGACGGCCAGCCAGTCGAGCAGCTCCGAGTGAGATGGCAGCATGCCCTGTGTGCCGAAATCTTCTTCAGTCTCGACCAGCCCGATCCCGAATAATCTTGCCCAAACACGATTCACCATGACTCGCGAGGTGAGCGGGTTTTCATCCTGCGTGATCCACCGCGCGACATCGAGACGGCTGGTCGGGCCGTCATCGCTCAGCGAACCAAACAGTGTCAGCACCGCCGGCTGAACAACGCCGCCGGGATCAAGAAAATTCCCACGTTGATGCAGGCGCGTCTCCCTTCGTTTTCCTTCGGCACGTTCCCGCATCACTGGAGTCTTCGTTACTGAGTTCCGCAGACCAGTCAGCGCCTTCTGCTGAGCCTTGATCATCGCCTCGGTGGCCTCGTCCGGCTTCGATTTCTGTTGCTCCTGAAGCGCCTTGATGTCGGCTTCCAGTTTGCCAATCTGCTTAGTTTGTTCCGGCGTCGGGAGTGGAAGAGTCGGAAAATCGTCGGACCGGTCTGCATCTTCAGACTGATTGAAGAACGCGTAGAACGAGTAGTAATCCTGCTGGCTGATCGGGTCGTACTTGTGCGAGTGACATTTGGCACAACCCATCGTCAGCCCCATCCAGACCTGCATCGTCGTGTCGACTCGATCTTTCACGGCGGCGATGCGGAACTCTTCGTTGTCCGTGCCGCCTTCGTCGTTGGTCATCGTGTTTCGATGAAACGCTGTCGCAAGTTTCTGCTGGTTGGTCGCCTCCGGAATCAGGTCACCTGCCAACTGCTCGACCGTAAACTGGTCATAAGGCATGTCTCGATTCAGAGCGTGAATCACCCAGTCACGAAACTTCCAGATATCACGATGCCGGTCCTTTTCGTACCCCTTCGTATCGGCATAGCGAGCCAGGTCCAGCCACATCCGCGCCCAGTGCTCACCGTACGCGTCCGAAGCCAGCAGTCGATCGACGACTTTTTCAAACGCTGCATCACCGGAGTCTGCCACGAAAGCGTCTGCCTGCTCCGGCGTCGGCGGCAACCCGGTCAAGTCGAGCGACACTCGTCGAATCAGCCGGTAACGATCAGTCTGTGCCGCCGGAGCCAGCTTCTCCGCTTCAAGTCGTGCGAGCACAAAGTGGTCAATCGCGTGCTTCGGCCAGTCAACCTGTTTGACCGACGGCAATTCACCCTTCGTCGGACGCGCAAACGACCAATGAACTTTGTACTCACCGCCTTCGGCGATCCAGTTTCGCAACAGCTTCTTTTCAACGTCCGACAACTCGTGCCCGCTGTCGGGAGGCGGCATCACCACATCGGCGTCGAGACTCTCGACACGCCTGACCAATTCACTCTTTTCCGGCTGTCCCGGAACCAGAGCACGTCGCCCTTCCAATTCCGCCGTCGCACCTTCAAGCGTGTCAAGCCGCAACTCACTCTTCCGCGAACCTTCATCCGGCCCGTGACAGGCAAAACAGTTCTTCGCCAGAATCGGCCTGATATCACGGTTAAAGTTGACTGTCTGCTCCGCTTCAGATGCCTCTGCGGCAACGGCCACCGCCAGCAAAACGGCAAACCCGGCACACACCTTCATTTCCCGACTCCCCGATGACTTCCGAACGCCGACGAAAACTCGGCAAGACAAAAGCCGATCGACAACCGGAGTCTAGCCAGTCACCCGCAGCTTCAGGAAGCAATCGCATCGTGACTCGACAAGCACAGCAACATCGCATCGGGGAGTGAGCGGGCCCCTTGTCTCAATGCAGCTCGCCTATTCTCGGCAAGCCCCTCCGAAAGTAGCCGTCCTATCTTGAGATTGTAATCTGGGCCAGACGCAGCGAGGGGAATCAGTTATCAGTCGCGGATGGACGGAAAGGCGACGACAGAAACCGGTCACAAACAGGCTCTGAGCGTCAGTCAGC